>JAUZPN010000116.1 GCA_030705885.1 Bacillota bacterium
AGTTAATTAAATTTGAATCACCAGATACTACATTTTGTTTATCTACAAATGGACTGATGCTTCCATTCTATGCAAATGAAATTGTTGAACTAGGCATTTCCCATGTTACGATAACAATTAATACCCTAGATCCAGAAATTGCAGGTAAGATTTACAAGGAAGTTAACTATTTAGGAACAAGATATACTGGTATTGAAGCAGGAAAAATAATATTAAACAATCAGCTGTTTGGACTTAAATATTTAACTTCAAAAGGCGTAATATGCAAAGTTAATATTGTAATGGTAAAAGGGGTTAATGATTCTAACATAGAAGCAACAGTTAAAAAAGTTAAAGAATATGGTGCTTTTATGACTAATATCATGCAAATGATACCTGCACCAGGCAGTGCGTTTGAAAAAATGCCTCTTGTAACAAATATTGAACTCAATGATATGAGAAAAAAATGCGAATCAGATTTAAAACAGATGTATCACTGTAAACAGTGCAGAGCAGATGCTATAGGCACTTTAGGTAATGATTGTTCAATTGATTTTAGGAATAAAGATAATAGTAAAAATATTAAAAAGAATAAATCAGAAAAAGTTAATGATGAAGTTATAGAAGAAGTTAAAGAAGAAATATTACCTGAAGTATCATATAAATTTGCAGTAGCTTCAAAAAGCGGTATTAATATTGACCAACATTTTGGACATGCTAAAGAATTCTATATATATAATTATGATAATGGAAATGTCACCTTTGTTGAAAAACGTGATGTTGATAAATATTGCAATGGAATTCAGGACTGTGAAGATACTGAAGATAAAATTGAAAAAATAATTACTACAATAAGTGATTGTAATGCAGTACTATGCCTTAGAATAGGTGATGAACCTATTCATAAACTTGAAGCAAAAGGAATTAAAGCATTTATGATATATGATGAAATTAAAAAAGGAATTATCATAACAGCAAAGAATATGGAACAAAATACTGTGCCATTTACAATTGGCGGAGAATGTTCTGGAAACTGTTAAACACTAATAAAAATATTTTGAGGAGGCTTAAAAAATGCAAAAGCCAAAGTACCATTTATTTGTTTGTACAAGTTCAAGAATTAATGGAATGCAAAAAGGTTATTGTTTTTCAAATGATTCGGTTAAAATAGTAAATAAAATTATGGAAGAAATTGAAGACAGGGATTTAGAAGGAGAAGTAATGGTAACTAATACAGGCTGTTTTGGTATATGCAATAGAGGACCAATTGTTGTAGTATATCCAGAAGGAGTTTGGTATGGTGCTGTTACTGTAAATGATGTTGAAGAAATATTTGACAGTCACATAGAAAATGGACAAAAAGTTGAAAGATTAGAAATAAAGTAAGAGAAAACTTAAAAATTAAAATCCTGTTTTTATACACAATATGTATTTTTAACAATTGTGTTGTAGAAACAGTTTTTTTTTATGTTATAATAATATAATACATTAAGTGAAACTAAACGTGACGAGTATAAAAAGAAACAGGTGATAATTTGGCATTTTTAATTGGAGAAAATAAAAAAATAATTATTGATAAAACTTTGATTGGTAATATAAAAGAAGAAGAACTGCAAAGTAAAAGTGATTTGCTAAAAATGATTATAATGTTAAATAAAATAGGATTAGATTATATTGAAGTTGATAATAACATAATTAGAATCTTATCGAATTTACTTCCTGAAAACATTGAGTACATATATAGAATAGAAAATATTGATGATTTTAAAACATATCCTTTAGGTTTTTTCTTCTGTACTGTTGTAGAATATAGTTTATTTATAGAAATAAATAAAATGAAAACTTATGATGCTAAAATTAAACATCTTATTGTAGAAATTGATTATGATGATATTAATACTGAAAATAAAATCATTAAACTAATAGAAAACTTTGATTTTAAGAGTGTTTATAGTATTAGAATTATTAATGTATATAATGATTTGTTCTTTGAAGAAAATAATGTTATTAATATGATAAGACATTATGCAGGCAGCAATATAAAAATTGATATTTGTGCAGATAATAGAAGTTATCTTGCTACTGCTTCAGCAATAAATGCTCTTATAAATGGAGCAGATTCAATTACCACTGCACTATTTGGTATAGACAATAAATATGGTTTAGCTGCAACAGAAGAAGTATTATTATCACTAAAATATGTATTAAAAGCAGGCATTAGTGGAGATACAACTATTCTAAACATATTATCAGAACTTTATGAAAAAATCAGTGGGAACGTAATAAATGGAATGAAACCTATAGTAGGAAGAGATATTTTTAAGTATGAATCTGGTGTTCATGCTGATGGAATAGAAAAAAATCCAGCAACATATGAGCCTTATAATCCAAATGCAGTCGGTCTTGAAAGAAAACTTGTTATAGGCAAACATTCAGGCTCTAAGGCAATCGTAAAAAAATTAAAAAGTTTAGGCATAGAATGTGATAATGATGATATTAAGAAGGTACTTAAATTTGTCAGGGAAAAAAGTATAGAAGTTAAAAGAGGATTAAAAGATGAAGAATTAATTCAAATATATAAAAAGGTGAAAGAATTATGAGAATTAGAGTAGTTGATACAACTTTAAGAGATGGTGAGCAAAAACCAGGTATTGAGTTTGGAATTGAAGATAAAATAGAATTAGCTAAGTTAATAGATAAATCCTTTGTATATCAAATTGAAGTTGGCATTCCAGCAATGGGCGGAGAAGAAAAAAAGACAATTGAGAAGATAGTAGAATTAAATTTACAAAGTAAAATTTCAACATGGAACAGGATGAATTATCAAGACATACAGCATTCAGTAGACTGTGGAGTAGATATTATTCATATATCAGTACCAACTTCAAAAATTCAAATATACTCAAAACTTGCAAAGGATGAAGAATGGGTTATTGATAATATGAAAAGCTCAATATATTATGCAAAGGAGAAAGGCTTTGAAACAGCTGTAGGTTTTGAGGATGCATCAAGAACAAATATTGATTTCTTGATAAAACTATGCAAAATAGCAAAACAAGAAGGCGTTGACAGAGTTAGATATGCTGATACAGTAGGAATTTTATACCCTCAAAAAATATACAATGATATTAAAAAAATTAAAGAAGCTGTAGATATAGAAATAGGAATTCATGCACATAATGACTTTGGTATGGCAATTGCAAATTCAATAGCAGCAGCAAAGGCTGGTGCAGTATATATTGACTGTACATTTGGAGGAATTGGTGAAAGAACAGGAAATTGTGATTATCTAAAATTTTTAAAAGCAGCCACTAGCATGTCTGAAGATAATAAACAATCAGATAACATGGACATAGATTCAAAAAAAGAACATGAAGATGTTGAAAAGAGAAAATTATACATAGTTGAAGAACTGAATGAAATTATAATGAAAAAAATTCAAGCTTATCAGGAGATATAAATAAATCTATATTAATTAACAAAGGAGGGAATTCAGTGAAAAAAGGCAAAAAAAAATTCTTATTTATATTAAGTATAATAGGACCAGGATTAATTACAGTAAATGCAGGAAATGATGCAGGTGGAATTGCAACTTATGCTACTGCAGGTGCTTCTTATGGATACAGCATGCTTTGGGGACTTCTTCTCATAACCTTCAGCTTAGCAGTAATTCAGGAAATGAATGCAAGAATGGCAGTTGTCACAGGAAGAGGATTATCAGATTTAATAAGAGAACAGTATGGTGTAAGAATTTCACTATTTGCAATGATTATATTATTTGCTGCTAATTTTGGAGTTTGTATTGGAGATTTTGCAGGAATTGCAGCCAGCATGGAGCTCTTTGGAGTATCAAGATACATATCAGTGCCTATAATGGCTTTAGTTATATTAATAATAATAACTAAAGGTTCATACAAGAAAACTGAAAAATTATTTTTAGCATTTACATTAGTATTTTTTACATATATTATAACCTGCTTTATAGTTAAGCCGGATTGGGGTTTTGTTTTAAAGCAGACTGTAACACCGCAAATTAAGTTTAATCAAGGATTTATATTAACTTTTATAGGAATGATTGGTACAACAATAACACCATATATGCAGTTTTATCTTCAGTCTGCAGTAGTAGATAAAGGACTGACAATTGCTGAATATAAATATGAAAAGCTGGATGTTTATTTAGGAGCTATCTGGGGAGATTTAGTATCATTTTTTATAATAGTTTGTACAGCTGTAACACTTTATAAAGCAGGAATTACAATAAACAGTGCACAAGATGCTGCAATGGCACTGAAACCTCTAGCGGGAAATTATGCCTCAATACTTTTCGGAGTAGGATTGTTTGGTGCCTCAGTACTTGCAATAGCTATAATCCCTATATCTACAACATTTGCTATATGTGAGTCTTTAGGCTTTGAGAGAGGCATGGATCACACTGTAAAAGAAGCACCAGTTTTTTATGGAATATTTGCAGCTATGATTATATTAGGTGCTGTAATAGTTTTACTTCCAAATGAATCACTTGTAAGTATTATGCTTGGTACGCAGCAGCTTGCAGGAATATTAAGCCCAATTATACTAATATTTATGGTAATGCTTACAAACAAAAAAGATTTAATGGGCAAGTATGTAAACAACAAAATTCAAAACATTATTACATGGGCAACAGTAATTTTCATTGTAACTCTTTCTGTAATATTATTCGTATCTCCTCTTATCAAATTAATTTTAAAATAATAAATTACAAAATAGCTTGCTGCTATTTTCATCCTTGGCTATGCTGTGACCATCATTGATGATTAATTAGAAAAATATAGAAACACAATATGTGAAATGGAAATAGTACCAGCTATTAAATAGTTTATTCTCCTTTAATCTGCACATATTAATATCAAACAGAAACAAAAGATTCTGTTTAATAAAAGGAGGGAAACAAAATGGCAAGTTCAAACAAAACAGTAGTACCAGGAGCAAAACATGGTTTAGACACATTTAAGGAAGAAGTTGCTAAGGAGATTGGTTTACCCGATTATGACACTCAAGACAAAGGAAATCTTACTTCAAGAGAAAATGGTTCTGTTGGAGGAGAAATGGTAAAAAGAATGATTGCTGATTATGAAAGTAAGTTAAAGTAAAACTAAAGAAAATTAATACACAATTAGCAAAGCAGTAAAAAAAGAACCCTGATAATTATATCGGGGTTCTTTGATTATGTGTTATACTATACTCAGTTATAAAATTACAATAAATTTTTGAAAGAAGCTTCTCTCCGATATCATTTATAAATTAAGTGGAACTAAATGTGACTGAGGAAAGTATAGAACAGCCAAAGGATGATAACAAACTTAATGAATGGATAGCATTTTTAATAAATCCAACCAGGGAGGGGATTGAAGTGAGTGAACCAGAAATAATGAGAGCCATGACCGTACTGGATACTCTAAGCAGAGATCCGGAAACTGTAAGATTAGCAGAATTAAGAATGAAAAAGCTGCTAGACGAGAAGTCTATGCTTGAAGGTGCAAAAGAGGAAGGAAAAGAAGAAGCAGCACTTGGTTTCTTGAGTCTTGGTATGAGTGAATAGATTGTTGCATCGGGAACAGGATTAAGTATTGAAAAAGTTAGAGAATTGAAGAAAGCATTATGATTGTAAATCTCAAGTAAAATGTTATAAGCATTCTTTAGATGTAAAATTTTTTATATGTAAGTTTTAAAGTGAGTGCTAATAGCAGAAAAGCTGTTGTTAGTACTCATTTTGCTGTTAATTAGTAATAATAAAGAAGATTTTTGCAGCAAAGAGACATTTAAAGGAAATAATGAAGAAAGATTATTTTATATTTGGGGGGAAGTACATTGAATTTACCAGATGAACTTTTAGAATGTCTTCACATAAAGAAAGTTGAAATGTGTGTGGAGGTTAATTCATTTCAAGACGAAATAAAATCATATCTTGTAATATTTCAGATTTATGATGTATTTAATTTACAAAATAAAGTGTGTTAATTATACAAGGGGGAATAAAGTTGAATATAATGACTATAGAAGAAAAAATGAGATTAGTTTTAAGATTAGCTGAAGAAGGAATGAAACAAGGTGAGTTGCCTGTTGCTGCTATTATTTTTCATGGAGATAATATTATATCGAAGGCATTTACTACAGAAAAAAAAGAAAGAAGATATTTGGTACATGCAGAATTACAAGCAATGATGGAAATGGATAAACAAAAATATCCAATTAAAACTAGAAAAGAAATGCAGTTGTTTACGAATTTAGAACCTTGTATGATGTGTTTTGGTACTGCAATACATTCTTTTGTTGGTGAAATATATTATTCGTTAGAATCTCCTACTGATGGTGGAGCAGTTTGGACAGAAAAAACTTGGAATAATCATCATACAGCATCAGTTTTTAAACTTCCTAAAGTATATAGTGGAATTTTGGAGGAAGAAAGTAAAGAATTATTTAAAAGATTTTTAGAGTCTCATCCTCAAGGTGGAATTTCTGATTGGGTAAAGACACTTATTTAATTTATATAAACTTTTATCAAATGATTCAAGGATGAATGATTAAGAAAACAAAATTACATTTAACAACATACTTTGAATTAGAACCAAATCTAAAACGTTAGAGATAATTTCTGGTGTTTTTTGTATAATAAATTAGAAATTTAGAAGGAAATTTTAAATTTATGTAGAATAATGTATTTATTATAAATAAATTCAATCAAAGGATGTGTATTATATGTAACTTTAAGAAATTTCAAATCTTATAAGGAAATATTTTCTAGATAAATCAATTGATATTTCGGAAAGTCTTGAATTGTTAATGGATACTATTGATGATGTTATGAATGGAATAAAAAATAAAATAGAACAGGCTTATTCTAAAAGAGATTAGAAATATATTGTTGTTAGTAAATATATTAATTTTTATGAAATTTAACAAACAAAATAACTATGCAAATTTTATTTGATACATAAAATTTGCACATGATGAGATTTCAATATTAAGTATAGAGGTAATCTTTATAAATAAATAATATCATGAAGATAGGTTAATGAAGTTAAATCATAAAGTTATGAAAATTATTTCAGAGAAAAATATGTACTCTATTATGAATAATACAAAATGGAGTAAGTTGCAAAATGCGATCAAAGAATTATCGTTTCCTCCACCATATTTATTGATGTATGTTACAGACGAATCAGAGCAATTCATTTCAATACTAAAAAAGTATTCAATCCATTATGAAGAAGAAAGTTGAGGTTATATTATTTATGGTTATAAGAAACCATAATTAAGGCTAAAGAGAAGGAAAATTAAAATTAAATTCCAGAAGGCATAAGATATAAAGCACTTTTCTATAGGGGGATATATATGAAGCAATTTTTAGATGTAAGCTTCCCAAAAATAAATTCTATAACAATTAAATCTGAAAGAATGAGCTTTATCCAATCAAAAAGTTTTCTTCGCATTTACCAATATAAAAATACATATCTAATGGAATATAAAAATAACTCCAATTATATTGATAATAATATGAGTCAAATTGATTTTAAAGCTGAGGAAATTCCTGCTTGGAAGGTTCAGCAACTAGAGTACTGCTTATCTGAAGAACCCATTAAGAAAGGTAAGTTTTTAAATTACGAAAATATTTTAAAATGGGTGAAAAAATATTCAGAATTTCGAGGAGTTCCAAGAATTGAACTTGATATGGATATAGAAAAGAAACTTAGAAAAACTAGTTATTTGAATAATAAAGCAATAAATAAATACTTTAAAAGGTTAGGTGGTGCAGATAACTATCCACATATTAGAGTAGAAGTTAAGTTTAAAATTGGGACTGTTATGATTATAGAATCTTCTGTAAAAAGGGAATTAATGCTGCCATGGACAGTCGCTATAAATAATAAGATTTTTGAAAATTGTAATATTAACTTAGCACTTTCAGAACTAATGCTAAAAGGGTTTACAAACAGAAAGCTTATATTAGGTGAGAAGTATTTTATACAGTTATTAAAATTAAATATTGGAATAAAGCGCTAGTGCATACAAATTGAATTTATTCTATGCGACAAATTGAAACATATCTATAAATGTTGAATAATAATAAATAATGATGAGGTGAATACTATGCAGAATATAAATAATCTCATACTAGCTATGCCTGATAAACTTGATGAAGAAAGAGACGAAGTAGCAAGAGCATGGGAAAAACATGGTGGAATAGTAGAAAGAATAGGCAAGTTTTGGAATCCGCCTCAACTGGAAACAAATAGAGTTAGGTTGTATGGAAGCCATATATTTTGTATGGTACTCGCTCAGAAGTATAATTTGACTCTTATTTCACCAGATGACGACCTTCTTGTAAAAATATCAGATAAATGGACAAGACGAAAAATATGGATTAGTGATTTAAATAACGCAACTAACCTTCCTTATCCTGTTTTTGTGAAGCCAGAAATTCCTAAATTATTTACTGCAAAGGTTTATGATAATTATAAAGAATTATGTGATGAATGCAGACAGCTTGATAATTTAACAAAAGTTCTCATTTCAGAAATAGTTGAGATACAGTCAGAAGCCAGAGCTTTTATCTTAGATGGAAAACTTATAAGTATTGCTTTATATGAGGGCTGTGATGAATTAGCTTTAGCTGAAATCTTTATACAAGAATTCATTAGTGAAAATAGAGAGCTTATTCCAAAAACATGTGTTGTTGATTTGGGGTATATAAAAGAAAGAGGCTGGAGTGTTTTAGAATTTAATGCAACATGGGGAGCAGGACTGAATGGATGTGATGCTAATCAGGTAGTAAAATGTATAGCATCAGCGGTAAAATGAATTAGGAACTTTATAATACTTTCAGAGCGTTTGTGACTTTTGCAGGAAGTTTCTATTCATGTGTACTTAATGATATTATAGTATCAGAAAGAATATCAGAGCTTTAGATGATGTTAATTCAAGTAAGGTATTTTTTGTGAGGAGTGATGATAATGATAAATGTTGCATTTATTGGAGTAGGAGGTGTAGGTGGGTATTTTGGAGGCAAAATGACTCAACTAATGCAAGAAAGGGAAAGAAATCTAAATGTGTTTTTTGTAGCAAGAGGAAAGCATTTAGAAGAAATAAAAAGGAATGGGTTGACTTTAGATACAAAGCAGGAGGGAATATTAAAATGTTATCCAACAATGGCTACTGATAATTTTGATGAATTGCCTATGCTGGATATATGTTATATTTGTGTTAAGCAATATGATCTAGAAAATGTACTAATAAAATTAAGACCTAAGATAGGACAAAACACAAAAATTATACCTTTATTGAATGGCATAGATATTTATGAGAGAATAAGAAAAATTATAAAAAATGGCGTGGTTTTTCCATCATGTGTGTATGTAGGTACACATATAAAGAAACCAGGAGTGGTTCATCAAAATGGTGGAGCATGTACTATAATATTTGGTGTAGATCCAGAAAATAAACATATAGA
>JAUZPN010000117.1 GCA_030705885.1 Bacillota bacterium
ACATAGCTGACAGGTATACTTTGAAGGATTAACCTTGCTGCTGTAAAGGAATCATATGGTGTTGTTATAATACTGCAGCCATATTCCTTTGCTTTATCTAAAACATCGTCATCAACTCCATGACTGCCTGTAATAATCATTAATGAAGCTTTGCTTTCTAGAATCATATCTTGAGTATCTCTTCTATCTCCAGATATTACTATATCTCCTTCTTCAAATATATCTTTAGAACTTTCAGGCTGCATTGCTGCTACAACTACTTTTCCCTTCATATTAAGTTCACCACTTGGACTATAAATACATTTTGCTGAAAGTGTATCTAAAATATTTTCTAAAGATGTATTACTTTTGGATAACACATCACTATTCCATACGTCAATAAAAATATTTGCAATATCTGATGATGACACAATTCCTATAAGCTTATCATTACCATCTATTACAGGAAGAGTTTTAGTATTATTTTTTTTCATTATAGACCAAGCCATTTTTAAAGATATTGCTGGCGAAACTGGTGCAATTTTATCAATATTTAAATCTGATACTTGAACCTTGACTGTTTTAATAAATCCTGGCTTGTTTACTTTAAAATAATTAAGTATAAATTCAGTTTCCCTGTTAATTTCTCCAAGTCTAAGAGGTACTGCAGTTGTATTTGTCATTTTATTCTTCAGTTCTGAATAAGCTATTGCTGAACATATCGAATCCGTATCAGGATTTTTGTGTCCTATTATATAAATCAAGTCCTTCATAATTTTTACCCTCCAATTTATACTTTACACAGACACATTTAGTTCCACTTAATTTATAAATGATAGCGGTGAGAAGCTTCTTTTAGAAATTTAGTGGAACTTTGTGACCATGGATAGTTTACCTTATGTACACATGTTGATATTTTAACATAATTTTATGCAAGCCTCAACTTTTTCAATTAATTATTTAAATGAATATATTTTAATTATAGTGTAAATAATACTGATTGATATTATACTTTCCTCTAATAATTTAGTTCAATTTTGTTACCGATGATAGTATAAACGTAAAGGAGTGATTTAATTGGCAAAAAAAGGTACGAAGAGACCATCACCAACAGAAAATCAACATACTGATGTTAAAAATCAGAAAAAAAATGATCAAACACCATTTGTTCCAGAAAAAAAATAAAGATAATGAATGAGTAAGTAATATTACTGCTCATTCATTATCTTTTTAAACAATTAGCAATCTATACCAGCCTTAATCACATTTATTGGTACTTACAGCTGAATATATCATATATTAGAATATATATTTTCCTTTTCCAGGTTTCCTGCAGAATACAGTTACATCACTTACTTCATTCTGCTGACAAACAAACCTAGTCATTCTTTCTACTCCAAAGCCTGCTCCTGCAGATTTAACTAATTCTCCTCTTTTAGCTAATTCTATATAATGTCTAAATGCTTCTTCATTTACTCCAAGCTCTCTCATTCTTACTAGTATTCTGTCATATTTATATTCTCTCTCTGCACCACTTAATCCTTCAACATAACCCATTGGCCATATTAAGTCATAATTTAAGTATGTTCCCATATTATTTAAATCTTCTGCATCATAAAATTCTCTCTTATGATTAATTAACCAAAATGGCTGAGTAGATTCCTTAGAAGCAATTTCTTCAAAGTCTTCTCCATACTTTTCTCTTAAATCTTCTGTTCTATATCTTTTAAATGGTGTAACAATATCAAGATGAGATGTTCCAACTCCAATAGCTTCAAAATCATCTTTACAGTTAGCTTTTACTTCGCTAAATACATATGTCAATAATTCTTCCATAAAACTAAACACTTGATCCATATTTCCATTTTTAAATTCAAAATCTACCTGAGAAAATTCAAAAAGATGTCTAGAATCTCCCCTTTCAGCTTTTTCTAGTCTTATGTTTGGAGAAACTATGTATAAACTATCTAACTCTGGATTAACTAAAGCTAATTGTTTATGAAAAATCATTGATTTCATTACATCAAAATCTTGTCCTTCATACTTCAGTTCGTTTTCTTCAACACTATGATTTAATGTATCTGTTATAGGCGCCATCATAAGAGGCATCATCCTTGTTATCCCTTTTTTATACATAAATTCATCTACTGCTTTTAGCTCTGTCTGTTGAATACGAAGTATATGCTTTATTTTTTTACTTTTAATCTTTTCAACAGTTTCTTCAAGTAATACTTTTTCATTAATTTCCATGAATTTACCACCTATCCTTAATAAATATTTAGTATCTATCTATTATATAATAAAATAATATATAATAAAATATTTTTCCTCAAATATTATATTAATACTTTTCATATTCAATTGCAATATTAATAATTACAATATTATTTTTTTGCTAATTTATTTTTTTATTATAGGTAAAATTTTAATAATGATAATTCGTATTAAATTATGAAATGTTTTTTTGCTAATTTATTAATTTTTTTGGTATAATAAAATAAAGTGTTATAATTAATGCTGTATCTTTGTTTTTTTTTTCTATAAAATAATAAAAATAAAGATAAAATCACAATATTATTTATTAGGAGTTGTTAATATGGATATAAATGGAAATTTGCAACTAGATGATTTAGATTATCAAATACTAGATATTTTAATTAAGGATTCAAGAACACCATTTCTTGAAATAGCCCGTCAATGTCATGTCAGTGGTGGTACTGTTCATGTAAGAATGAAAAAGATGGAGGATATGGGTATAATTAAAGGTACAAAGCTTATAATTGATAACTCAAAGCTTGGTTATGATGTCTGTTGTTTTATTGGTATTTTTTTGGACAAAGCTTCCAATTTTAATGTAGTATTTGATGAAATGAAAAAAATTAAAGAAGTAGTTGAACTACATTATACTACTGGAGAATATTCTATCTTTATAAAAGTAATCTGTAAAAATATTGCTCACCTGCAGGAATTATTAATGACTAAACTTCAAGCAATAGATGGCGTTCAGAGAACAGATACATTTATATCTTTATCTCAATTGATTGATAGAAATATTGAACTTTAAAAAACCTCTTTATTGAGGTTTTTTTATGCAATAAAACCAATTAATTATACTTATAATTTTTAATTAACTGCAAATAATATGACTGTTATAAAAAATTCTCTAAACACAAAAAGGAGATGTTAATAATGAAAACATTAGATACTGTAACTCTTCTACTAGTAATAATAGGAGCTATCAATTGGGGACTAATTGGATTCTTTCAATTTGATCTAGTTGCAGCCATTTTTGGTGGTGCTTCTTCTGTTGTCAGCAGAATAATATTTGCATTGGTAGGTATTGCAGGTCTCTATGCTATATCCTTCTTTGGAAAAGATAGATATGACTATAGAGAAAAGGACTAGTATAAATTATTAAATTATACAATTCTATTTAAAAATTTAAACAGCCATACTAAATATTTAGTATGGCTGTTTCTTTATACACTCTTTATTAATTCAAATAGCTTTAATGCTGCTTCTCTTGGACCAACCTTTTCTTTTCCAGGTATACCTAGACAAGTTCTTATTTGTCCAACTGATAATTCATTCTCGAAGAAACTAGCAAAATATTTCTGTAAAAGTACCTCTGTTTCGTTTTTCCTTTGTACAGGTCCAAAAGGATTTGCAAAATATGATTTAACCAATCCTTTTTCTGTAGTAGTACCTTTTGCCATTCTAGCACCATCTCTAAATACTTTAAGTGCTGATTCAGCATCTTTAAATAATTCAATTGATTCTTTTCCATCTGCTACATCTTCATAATTGTTTGCATATAAGAATATATCAATTGGATAACCTTTTGTTATTTCTTCATAAGTAGCAACAGGTACAACTAATCTTGCATTAGTTTTATCTGGATTCATAAAAATACTTCTGTCAATTTCTTTAAAGGCATATCCTTGATCCAAATCATCTAATCTAACAAAAGCACCAATTTCAGTACCATAACCAACTGCCTTGCCTTCATCATTTAACTTTAAATATCCCATATCATCAAATATAATAGTCATTTCGCTAATATACTCTTCACTTAAACTTCTAAAAGCTTCTAGACTTTCTGATTTACCTGCACCACTGTCTCCCATAATAATAGCATTTGCAGATTTACCATTTTTCATTACAATATTTACCATAGCACCATGTATTGGCAAATATCCTCTTTTAATCATAATAAGATTATGCAGTGTAAGTGTCATTTTTTTCATATATCCAAAATAATCTATAGATTCATCATAACTTACATACCCTAACATAACATCATTTTTAACATCATCATAAAATATAGTTTTAACTTCATCAAAACTATCTCTTGCACCATAAACATAAATAATATCTGGTTTTTTCCATCTATACTCGTCTTCTTTTGCCATTTCAAACAGATTACAAAGAGTAACACCATGAGCCATAAAGTCCCTATGGAAATATATAAATGCAAGCAGTTCCCCAACCTTTACTGGGAAACAAAACCAGTGATCTTTATTTATACTAGCATACTTTAAAGGATTTTCAAATACTTCAGCAAAAATGCCATCTCTAGTATTTCTTTTTGGATATGTTATAAATGGTGGATCTAAAAGTACAGAATCTATAAATGGAATATCCTTTATTGCATCATATTCTTCTGAATATGGAGGTCTTACAGTTCTAAGAATCAATCCTGCATTACCTCCTGCTGGAAGCTGTCTATAAACATTAGGTTTATAACCTAAAATATTCTCTTCAACTTTCCTGTATAGTTTTAATATTCTATTTGAAAAATCGTTATTTGCATCAATAAAGCTTACACTTTCTAAACCATCATTAATTTTATTATTTTGAATTATTGTATATCTTTCTAATTTTCTCCAGTACCTGTATAAATCTTCAATAAAGTTTATTGCATCTTCTTTATTACTTAAAAGTAATTCATACTTACTATCAATTTGTGCAATTGTATCAATTTTCATTACAGTTAACATTTTAAACATATTTATAATATTATCAGTTATCTGATTTATATCTTTTGCTGGAAGACTATTTTCAATATATTTAAATATATGCGTCTCTTTATGTGATACTACTTTAAGGTAAGAATTCAGTACTTTTTTAAATCCATCACTATCTAATACCTTTTCCATAGAATCACAATATTTAACTGTAAAATTAATCATTGCTTTATCATTACTTAAGGAAAAATCTTTTCTCATTACTTAACCTCCAATTATGCATTTATTATCTTAAACCAGCATATCTTACTATCCTCGTTCACAAAGTTCCACTAAATTTCTAAAAGAAGCTTCTCATTGCTATCATTTACAAATTAATTAGAACTAAATGTGACCTAGGAAAGTATATATTATTAATTAAAACAGATTAATTTTTATTTATTATTTTTGGACTTAACCAAGTTTAAAAGTCCTCCACATAATATCATTTCCTTCTGTCTTTGAGTTATACCTAACAACATTTTATATTCTTTATTCTTGGTTAAGTTCTTCACTACAACTATGCCATTTTGAACCTGTGATATTGCATTTTCTATTTTAAATTCATCCATTTCACTAATATCATCATAGTCAGCAGCATTTTCAAAAACTAATGGAAGTATACCATTATTTATAAGGTTAGCACTGTGTATTCTCGCAAAAGATTTTGCAAGAACTGCTTTTATTCCTAAATAAAGAGGTGCGAGTGCAGCATGCTCT
Organism: Bacillota bacterium; assembly: GCA_030705885.1. GTDB lineage: Bacteria > Bacillota > Clostridia > Clostridiales > Clostridiaceae > JAUZPN01. Next base: position 5,706 of record JAUZPN010000117.1, read on the forward strand.
CTGCTTGATCCCTGACCATAATTCGAACCTCCTACAATAAAGCCCCCTCCAAACTTTTTAGCATTTGCTGGGAAGTTTTTATCACAAGGAGTTAAGCAGTAATCAGCCAAATGAGGTACATTAGATCTAAAAGGTAAAAGCTTAGCATTAGATGGCATTATGTGATCTGTAGTAATATTGTCAACCACTTTTATAAGAGCTTTTCCTTCTAAAACATCACTAAGAGGTTTTCCTTGAGGGAAAGGTTTAATGTTTGGTCCTCTTTTTATTTCTATAACTTCATTTTCATCAGCTGGAGGTACTACTAAATTATCATTAATTAAAAACTTTTCAGGAAGATTTATACTTACAGGCTTACCTGTTTCTCTTGGATCTGTAATATATCCTGTTAATGCTGAAACTGCTGCTACTTCTGGACTTATTAAGTAAACTTTAGCAGAAACAGTTCCTGAACGACCTTCAAAATTTCTATTAAATGTACGTAATGATACAGCATCTGTACAAGGAGACTGTCCCATACCAATACAAGGTCCACAAGCACTTTCAAGAATTCTAGCACCACTTTCAACCATAGTTGCCAACGCTCCATTTTGTGCAAGCATAGTTAAAACTTGTTTTGATCCTGGTGCTATTACAAGAGAAACTCCTTCAGCAATAGTTTTTCCTTCAAGAATTTTTACAACCTTCATCATATCTGCTAGAGATGAATTTGTACAGCTTCCTATAGCAACTTGGTTAACTTTAATATCATGAAGTGAAGAAACTGGGACAACATTATCAGGACTATGAGGACAGGCTGCTAATGGTTCTAATTCAGATAAATTAATTTCAACAACTTCATCATAAACTGCATCTTTGTCAGCTTTAAGCTCAACAAAATCTTTCTTTCTTCCTTGTGCTTTTAAGAATTCTAAAGTTACATCATCACTTGGGAATATTGATGTTGTAGCTCCAAGTTCTGCACCCATATTTGTTATAGTAGCCCTATCTGGAACAGATAAAGTTTTTACTCCTTTACCAGTATATTCAAATATTTTTCCTACTCCGCCTTTTACTGATAATCTTCTTAGAAGCTCTAATATTATATCTTTTGATGCTACCCAAGGATTTAACTCTCCAGTTAAATGAACATTAACAATTTTTGGCATAGTTATATAATACTCGCCGCCGCCCATAGCTACAGCAACATCTAATCCACCTGCTCCAATCGCAAGCATACCAATTCCACCACCAGTAGGTGTATGGCTGTCCGAACCTAGTAATGTATTTCCTGGAACACCAAATCTCTCAAGATTAACTTGATGGCATATTCCGTTTCCTGGTTTGGAAAAATAGATTCCATGCTTTTTAGCAACAGTTTGAATATATAAATGATCATCTGCATTTTCGCTTCCCGTTTGGAGTATATTGTGATCAATATAAGCAACTGATTTTTTTGTTTTAACTCTTGGAATACCCATGGCCTCAAATTGTAAATATGCCATAGTACCTGTTGAATCTTGAGTTAATGTTTGATCAATTCTTATAGCTATTTCTGAGTCTTTAATCATTTCACCTTTTACTAAATGACTTTTAATTATTTTTTCTGCAACTGTTAATCCCATTTTTTATCCCCTTTCAATGTTCTTTTAGGATTTTTCTATTATATATAATATTTTTTAATATAGCAATAAATTATTTATACTATCCTTAATAGTTACTTTTTTTAACATGTTCAGTTTTTTTATTTAAATCAAAGATATGAGGCATTAATGCTCTAACTACAGCTTCCAGCTCCTCATTACTTATTACTGTAGTTCTCCCATTACTATATTCTTCATCAACCCATTCTTTTACTGCATGTATTCTTGTATCTTTTTTATCAATTTTATTTTTACCCTTAAGTTTAAAGTAAGTATTTATCCATGCTGCTATGCCAGCTAAACCAGAATATTCATTAACAGCAACTATAATTGGTCTTGCTAATATTTTTTCTGTATCAAAAATATTATAAATCTCTTCATTTTTAAGCATACCATCTGCATGAATACCTGCTCTTGTAACATTGAACTCACTACCTACAAATGGAGTTTTTGGAGGTACTTTATATCCAAGCTCCTCATTAAAATATTCAGCAATTTCAGTTATTATATCTGGTCTCATTGACTTAATATTTCCCTTAATTTGACCATATTCTATAATCATTGCTTCTAAAGGACAGTTACCAGTTCTTTCTCCAATTCCAAATAAAGTAGTATTTATAGAGGATGCTCCATAAAGCCAAGCTGTTACTGCATTAGAAACAACTGAGTAAAAATCATTGTGTCCATGCCACTCTAATAACTCAGATGGCAGCTCACAGTCATTTATAAAACTGTTCATTATTGCTTGAACACTTCTTGGAAGTGCAGCACCTGAATATGAAACTCCAAGACCTAAAGTATCACACGCTCTAATTTTTACAGGGATTTTAGCTTCCTTTGACATTTCCATTAATTTTCTAACAAAAGGCACAACAAAACCATATAAATCTGCTCTTGTAATATCTTCAAGATGACATCTTGGGATTATACCATTAGAAAATGCTTCTTCTGCAATAATCAAGTATTTTTTCATAGCTTCTTCTCTTGTAATATTCAGCTTATTAAAAATATGATAATCAGAACAGGACATTAAAATACCCGTTTCTTTCACACCATATTCCTTAACGAGCTTAAAATCCTCAGCATTTGCCCTTATCCAAGTAGTTATTTCTGGAAACTTATAACCCCTAGCTATGCATTTTTCTAATGCTTCTCTATCTTTTTCAGTATATAAAAAGAATTCTGTCTGTTTTATAATTCCTGATTCATTATCTAGTTTATGAAGATAATCATAAATCTTAAGCATTTGTGGTACTGTAAATGGCTGCATTGATTGCTGCCCATCCCTAAATGTAGTATCAGTAATCCATATATTGTCAGATAGATTCATAGGAAGGTATTCATTATTAAAAGTAACTTTTGGTATTTCAGTATATGGAAAAATATCTCTATATAAATTAGCTTCTGAGACATTTTCTAAATCATATTTATAATTAATTTTAATTTCACTTTCTATATTATCTTTATTTGTCATAGCTACCCCCTCCTTGTTCGTTTTTCAATCAAATTTTTTTATAAAAAACTTATACAATAATGTAATTGATTTAATATTATTATATATCAATTATGCATAATATTAAATAGTATATTTCAATTTTTTTAATATTTTTTTATGAACAAAAAAATATTTTTATACTCTTTATCGAATAAATATTAATAAATTATTTATATATTATTGTATTTTTAGGTGATTTAAAAGTATATTTATAAATTTATTTATTTAATATTAATTTTCTATTAAAATTAAAACAAATAATACTTGCAAGAAAAAACATTCAACTTTCATTTTTTTATATTTTGAAATCCTTTACAAATTATTAAATACATAAAAATAAAATTTTTACCAATCATTAAAAGAACATATTTAGATATGTTCTTTTAATGATTTTATATAATTACTGGTTCTAAAACATCAATACATAATTTATCAAAATTGAGACTAACCTTTGCTCCAATTGGGATTGTAAGTTTAGGATACATATGACCTGACATGAAGTTAGAAAATGTTGGTTTATTTAATGATAATATTCTATTTTCAAGTACCTCTTTTAAAGAAAAGCCTCTATCTG
>JAUZPN010000118.1 GCA_030705885.1 Bacillota bacterium
ATTTGGGAGTGATTATTACTATGGTCAAAAAAAGAAAATCTATTTCATTAATTACATCTACAGTTATGGCAGCATCTATTTTCAACTTTTCAACCTTTATTCCTGTACAGGCTGCTTCTGATGCAGTTTTTACAAGTGACAGAATATCTGGAGCTGACAGATTTGAAACTGCTGCTAAAATTGCAGATAAAGGATGGACTACAACATCAGATTATGCCATTATCGCAACAGGTGAAAACTATCCAGATGCACTATGTGCATCACCACTTGCAAAAAAATACAATGCTCCAATTATTCTTACTGAAACAAATATATTAAGTGATTCAGCTCAAAAAGAACTTAAAAAACTTTCTGTAAAAAATGTTATTATAGTTGGTGGAACTGGTGCAGTTTCAAGTGATGTGGAAAACCAGATTAAAAGTCTAGGAATTACCGTAACTCGTATTGCTGGTGGTGATAGATATGAAACTTCTCTTAAAATTGCAAAGCAGCTAGATAAGCCATCTGCAATTTCTATTACCACAGGAAATGATTTTGCTGATGCTCTTTCTGTTGCTTCAATTGCAGCAATGAAGGGAGAACCTATTTTACTTATTAATTATAACTTTATTAATGATGGTATTAAACAATACATTAATGATAACAGTTCAACAATAACTAACAGCTATGTCATTGGGGGTACTGGTGTAGTTTCTGATTCTGTACTAAATTCATTAAAAAATCCTATCAGATTATCAGGGAATAACAGATATGAAACAAATACTGCTGTACTTAACTATTTTAAAAATGATTTGGACTTATCAAATATATATTTAGCTACAGGTAATGATTTTCCTGATGCACTTTCAGCATCTGCACTTGCATCAAATACAAAAACACCAATCATTCTTGTAAGTTCAAGGTTAGGTGACTCAACGATATCTTACCTTAGAGATAATAAAAATTTAATTAAAAACATCACAGCAGTAGGAGGAACAGGTGTTATAAGTGACAACCTTGTTACTAAATTTCAAAATCCATCTAATATTGTACTGACTTCTGAATGGAAAGAAATATATAGAGAAAAGATTAAAGAAAACATTAAAGATTATGGCTGTTTTATAGGATTAATTGATATAGATTTAGATGGTACTCCAGAGTTATTAATTGGAGGTATACCTGGATCTGGAGGATTTGCTAATGTTGACTATGCATATACTATAAAGAATGGTTCACTTGTGAATATTTTAAATCAAAGTGGTAATAATTTTATTAATATTTGTAGTATTTATACTTCTAAGCTGTATTATAATCCAACATCAAAAACTTATCAGATTTTTTCAAAAGATGGTGTTAGAGGTGGATACAATAATTATTACTGTGGAATTGCAAAATATTCTCTTATCAACAACATTGTTTCACAGACAGATTTATTAGGATATGTATATAATGATGGCAATATCACATATTATGGGCCTTCAGGAGCCATAATAAGCAAAGAAGAATATGATAAGGAAAATGATAATCTTTATAATGGCTGGAATGAAATACCTGGATTTGGAACAGCAAGTGAAAATGTTTATTCAGCTAGTGATATAGATAAAATTTTAGATAGCTATTCATCTATAAATGTTTACTAAATTATAAAGGGGTTGTTGCAATAGCAATTTTTAAAATCGCTATGCATGGCTCTTTTTTATTATTAAAAGGACAATTTTAATGTCAAAATTGTCCTTTTAGTAATTCTATATTTGAAAATGAGTATAAAAAATAAAGGGTAGGTTTTAACCGATTTTTTGATTTTAGTTTCCTAAAATTTATGCTGTTTTTAAAGAATGCATTTCTTTAAAATCTGATTTTTTTAAAATGTTTAATTTGAATAAATTTTCAATATTAGTATTTAATGTATCCATATCAGATATATAACCTCCTTGAAAATAGAAAATAGTATGCTTTATATTTATTTGTCAAGTACAAAATTTTTAAAATATTTTGTAGTTTACATATATGTGTTATAATAGTAAAGCTGTATTATTGAAAATATTATAAAATATATTTTAAAATTAGTAAATTGGTTACTTGTAGTTGATTACATAATATACTATCCTAGTCACATGTTGAGCTGTAAATTAAAATCAGGTCAAACTGCAAATTATTTTCCACTGGTTTTAGTAGCATAGATGCACATTAATTTATTGTAGAAAGACAGGTATAACTCATCTCAAAAAGGTTTGGATTAAGGCTTTCAGAAAAACAGCGGATTGCAAAAGTTTTTCCCATGCCAGGTGGTGCTGTAAAAAGTCCAATTTCCCTAGTGTTTTTAAGGAAAGAAAGCCTGTTCTGCATTTCAAGTTGATTCTTTGATTGGAAAGCAGTTTTAACAGGAGAAGATTTATCAAAAGGATTAAAAGTGATACCATAAAAATGTTTAAACATGTGAATTACATCCATTAACAGAATAGTCTATAGAAGGAGTATTCTGCCTCTTTGTACGTGAATTTTCAATCTTGCTGGTTGCATGTATGGGATAGCGTTTGCCATCATATAGTATATAAGCATTTTTCATGTCATCAGGAAGAAAGCGAATTTCAACTTTCATTCGGTGAACCAAGTATAAAAGTTAGCTGAGCATTAGAATAAGGTGAACCATAATCCGTGTAAATTTTTAAATTGCAAAGGTGATGTATATGAATCTTTAAGGAGTCCAAGCCAAATTTTCTTGTGCCTTATAAAAAAATCTTTCCATACATATAGAGTGGAAATCGAAATATTGTATTTTTCACAGATTCTTTCTACTGTAAGGGACTTTGTGAAATAATCCCTTAAAACAGCATGTCTGCTCCAATTCGGATGCTTTGTCTTACAAAATGAACACATATGGTCATTAACATTAATTTTTGCCATTGATTGATTAAAAAAATCTATTTCAGAAATATTTATAAAATTTAGCTTGCAGAAAAGCTCAAAAACTCTTATCATAATAATATACCTCAGTGGTTTTATTCCTCTGTTGTGTATGCTTGTTGAAGAGAAAGAGGAGAACTTTAGACGGTTGTGGCTCTTTCTCTTTATATTTTTTGCTGTTATGATAACTTTACTGAATATATTAATGGAAGTCAAGAAGTACCTGAAATTAACCAGCCATAATTTAGTACATAAAAAAGTCAGGTATAGATACAGGTATAGATAAAGGTATAGATAAAGGAAACATAAATTAATTTGCATCAATCTATGAATCTTAAAAGAAATTAAAATGCAACCCTACAACTATATGAGGGCAAAATTTTATGTAAAACATAAAAGGATATAAGAGGCAATAAAAGATTTAAAAAGAGCAATAGAACTTTCAGATGAGTATAAGGAAAAAGCAAAAGTAGATAAAGAATTAAAAGAAATAGTAGGTAAGCTACACACTAAAGATAATAACTTGGATGATTATCAAATTTGCAGGAGACTAGTAAAGTATACAATGGGTTATATAGAAGCAGGAACATACTTTAGACCTTTCTCTTTAGAGAATGATATATCTTCATTAATTTGTAGTCCTGTGCTGAAAAAGAGTGAATAAAATGTTATGCACAATTTGAATATTAGGGGATGGTAAGCTATGTATATTTCAAGGCAAAAAATGAGTGGTAAAAATTTAATATATTGGATGAAGAGACCGTTGAATGTCATGAAATCAATTTCGAAAATTAGAGGTGTAGAAACTGCTCCAAACTGGGCATATGCTGCTGTATATCTAGATTTTTCTATACCTATGTATGTATTTTTAAGTATATGGCATTATAAGTATCACACAAGGGGGTTTTTAAACTTCCACACAATTAATGCTATTTCAGTTATTAGTTGGTTTGGATTTGAAGGTATATTAGGAGCACTTTTTATTGGTATTTTTATGTTCGCACCACTGGGTGTTTTGGTAAGTTTAATATTAAAGATTATTTACCATAATGATTTAAAATCGTAATAGGAGGGAAGTACATATGGATAATCAAATAAGTAAGTATGGTAGTAGGTACAATAATGTTTAAAGATTTAAAGGAAGAAGATTTTTATAAGCTGAAAATGGTTTCGAAGGATAGATTATCACCAGATGGAATAGCTGTGTTTTTAATAGGATCATTTATTTTTGGAGCTGTAGCGACTGGTGTTAGTTGGGGAATTTATAAATCAGATGATTATATTCATGGTTCTATTTTGGAAAGTGTTTTAAAAACTCAGTTTATTTTAATGATTATCAGTTTGCTAGCAGCAGCATTTTTCAGTAATACCAAAAATCAATTTAAATTTCAGAGAAGTCAAGCAGTAGTACTTGCTTTAATATCTATAAGACTGTCACTAGATATGAGTCTGTTTTACTTTTTTGCGTGTGAAGATAGACATGCACCTAACTACATGACTAATCTAGGTTTATTATTTGTTATCGGAGGAGTTGTATTTTTATTTATTTCTACATTAAGGGGTATTCATAGAGTTAATGCTGGAATGTTTAGAAAGGGTGGTAAATACCTATATAACTTTTCAAAATCAAAAATATATATATCTTCTCCAATTGCTTATTCAATTATATTAATTGGAGGAACTTTATCAAGAATTTTATCAGGAAGTAATGGTAGTTCATTTCAAATTGTTGAATTGCTTTTTATTCTTATATTAGCTGTAATTATTCAATATGGATTAGCGTTGGTATGGCCGGAATTTTTCTTACTGGCATATTGCAAAAATAAATTTCCAACATTCATATGTAAAATGCCTGAAAGATGGCTTGATTATAAACAGAGAGGAGGAAAATAATGAAAATAAATGATGATATTATTAAAGAATTAATGTTACCTTTTCAAGAGGAAGGTGAAAAAGAAGCCTATTATTGCTATGGAGTTGTTACAGCATCCGTAGGTAAGATGATGCTGTTAGGCACATTAGCATCTTTTGCAAATACCTATTATATACTTGGATTTACTGATAGAAAAATAATTTTTATAAGATTAGATATGTTAGGAAAAATAGCAGATAAAACAGTTGTTACCTATGACAAGATTAAGAATGTTAAAATATCAGGCTGGTTCTTCGGAATGGGCAAGAAATTAAATATACGACTAGTGGATAATTCAAAAGTTAATCTTAAGATAAACAAAATGACAGTTGGAATACATAAGCAAAAAGAAAACTTAATTAAGATATGTGATATGCTAAAAGATAAATTTAATGATAAGTAAGCAGAATAGAAGAATTATAAGTAAAGCATTCAATATACCTGCTGACGATACAGTAATTTGTGACAAGGATACAGGTATAATATATAGTGTTAACATGTCTATAGAAGAATTGGAATTACACAATGGTTCAAAATTAATGATGATATGACCATAAGCAGAAATGGGGCTGTTGCACTAATTTACTTAGTGCAACAACCCCTATAAATATATTCTAAATTCGCTTCCTCTTCCAACTTCACTTTCAACTTCAATCTTTCCATTATGAGCATCAACTATAGATTTTACTATTGAGAGTCCTAAACCGTAGCCGCCGCTTTTGCGTGATCTGTGAGAATCAATTCTGAAAAATCTATCAAATATTTCAGATAAGTGTTCTTTTGAAATTCCAGTTCCATTATCTGATATTTTTAAAATGATAAACTTATTGGATGATGTATCTTCTTTAATGTTTGTGTAAATAGTTATTATGCCTTCTTTTTCATCAGTATGGTTTACAGCGTTTTGAACTAAATTTAATATAACTTGTATAATTTGATTTTTATTGATGTCAGCATATATATTATCTGATAGTTCAAGGTTAATTTTCCTTTCTCCTGCAAGTATTTGAAGCTGCGGGAATATCTCAAATATAACAGCATTTAGATTTTCCTTTTTCATTTCTATAGGAGATTTCTGGTCTAACTTATTTAAAAGTAATAAATCGTTCACTAATTTTGTTAGTCTTTCACTTTCTGATAATATGCTGTTTAATGATGAATAAAGCTGCTGTTCATTTTTTGCTGCACCTCTTAAGAGAACTTCTACAAAGCCATGAATAGATGTTAGAGGAGTTCTAAGTTCGTGAGATGCATCAGAAACAAAGTGCCGCATTTTTTCTCTCATTATTTGTTCATTTTCAAAAGATATTTCAATTCTTTTAAGCATATCGTTAAATGCATTTGATAATCTGTCTATTTCTAATTGACCATTATTAAAAGGCAGACGAGTATTTAATTTGCCAACATTAATTTGTTCGATTTCAGCAGTCATATCATTTAATGGTTTTAATGTCCTGTTAAATAATACTGCTCCAAGAACTGAGCCTATAACTAATACCATTATTGCAGCAACAATGTAGACATATAATTGACGGTTAAGTATATCCTGCTCAGGTTTTGCAGAAGTACTAAGCTGGATTAAACCATATGGATTGTGGATATCACCTAGTTTCCTCCATATAACTATCTGTGGATTATTATTTTTATCTTTAATAACTGAATTTCCTTCAAGGTCTCCATTTTGATGAAGTAAACTTAAATATTTAGTCTTACCAAGTTCAGGTACAGGTATATTTTCACGTTTCAGCTTTTTGTCACTGGTAACTTTACTTTCATCATCTACAATATTATTTTTTTTGTCAATTTGATGTTTAGGAAAAGTATTATCAGATTCATTTGAATCATTAATAATGTTATTTGTTAAATTAGATTCGCTGGATATAATATTTCCCTGATTATCAATTATTGCTGCTGTTATGTTTACATCTATGGTTTGCTGTATAAAGTTTGAAGCATTGTTATTAACATCTTCAGAGCTTTTAATGTGCGAAATTCTACCATTTGGAATATTGCGATATCTTGATTCTAATAACATTTCTTTGCTTTTATATAGATATTGTTTCATTGTTAATGTCTGATAAATGCCTATAATAATTATTGAGGTGGTAAGTATAAAAAGGAATCCTGCAAGCAGCTGGTACCTTAAACTTCTTATTTTAAAAATATTTTTTGGCGATTTCATAATTGCCTCCATTTTATTAGTGTAGTGATGTTATTTTATATCCAACACCTCGAACTGTACGGATAATACTGTGAGTTGTATCTCCTATTTTATCACGAAGATATCTTATATAAACTTCCACAATGTTTTCTTCACCATTAAAATCATATCCCCAGACTTTTTCAAGTATTTTAGATTTGCTTAGAACCAAGCCATCATTTTGAAGCAGATATTTAAGTAGATTATACTCTGTTGGAGATAGTTCTAAAAGGGTATTGTTATATAATATTTCATGAGCACCATCATCTATAGAGAAATTACCTATAGATGATATTTGATTTAAGTCAGTCATAATGTTTCTTAATCTAGCATTTATTCTTGCTAAAAGCTCTTTAAAGCTGAAAGGTTTTGACATGTAATCATCTGCACCTAAATCTAAACCTTTAACTTTATCGTCAACATCATCTCTTGCAGTAAGCATAATAATAGAAGTCTTAATTGATTTTTTTATTTGGCTGCAAACTTCATAACCATCCATTCCAGGAAGCATAATATCTAATATAACTATTTGAGGGTTTATTTCCCTTGAAAACTTTATAGCTTCAATGCCGTCAAAAGCTGAATATACATTATATCCTTCTGCTTCTAATCCCATTTTAATAAATTCAACTATGCTTTCTTCATCATCAACAACAAGAATATTTATTTGTTCTTTTTTTATTAAAGACATAAAAATACCACCTTTCAGAAAAATAGTATACACCTTATTAAAGCATAATGAAGTTGCAAATGATAGAGGGAAGTTTTAATTGACAATTGACAATGGACAATTGAAGAGTTGATAATAAAAATTTCAAGTTTAAAACAATTTTTAAAAAGTGTGTATTTTTTAATATCAAATCATATAATAGTTAATGAGTAGTAAGTATCAGGAGAGAATTATGCCGACAGGAAATTTAAAAGTTCAAGTTTTTCAAGGGAACAGCTATAAGCCTGTTGAAAATGCTGTTATAAAAGTAGTAGGTACTAGTTATGCTAATGTAAAGCAGAATGCAGTTACAGATTCTTCAGGAACTACAAATGAAGTTGAACTTGAAACACCTCCTATTCAATATTCTCAGGTTCCTAGTAAAAATATTCCATATAGTCTTTATGATGTATCAGTTGAGGTGCCAGGATATAACAGCTTTATGGTAAAGGGATGTCAGGTTTACCCTGAACGTGTTGCTTTGCAGGAATGCAGGCTTCAAAAAACTGGTTTAAGACAGGGAGAGGTAACACAGATTAATGTATCTCCTAATGTACTGGTAGGAAATTATCCTAGGAAAATACCAGAAAGTCCAATAAAAATACCTGCGCAGGAAGGAACCGGATTTGTTGTTTTAAATCAAGCTGTTGTGCCAGAATATATTGTTGTTCATGCAGGGGATCCCAATAATACATCAGCACCGAACTATACTATAAGATATAGAGATTATATTAAAAATGTCGCTTCAAGTGAAATTTTTTCAACTTGGCCGGAAAGTACTATAAGAGCAAATGTATACTGTATTGTTTCTTTTACTTTAAATAGAGTGTTTACAGAATGGTATAAAAATAAAGGAAAAAATTTTACTGTTACAAATTCTACAGCTTATGATCAGGCTTTTAATTATGGAAGAACTATATATGCTAATATAAGCAGGATTGTAGATGAGCTTTTTGCTACCTATGTAAAGAGACCTACTTTAAAGCAGCCACTGCTTACACAATACTGCGATGGTATAAATGTGCAGTGCCCAGGATGGCTTACACAATGGGGAAGTAAATATCTAGGAGATAAAGGATATACTCCATATAATATACTTACACACTTTTATGGAACAGATTTAAACTTAGCTGCAGCACCAAAGGTTTCAGGAATTCCTTCATCATATCCAGGATATACCTTAAGAGCAGGCTCCAGCGGTCTAGCAGTAAGCAACCTTCAAAGATATTTAAATGCTATTTCTAATAATTATCCAGCTATACCAAAGCAAAGGGTGGATGGTGTGTATGGAACTACAACAAAAAAAGCTGTTACAGCTTTTCAGAAAATATTTAATCTTTATCCAACAGGAGAAGTAAATTATCCTACATGGTACAGAATTTCTGATATTTATGTAGCAGTCAAAAATATTGCAGAGCTAAGAAGTATTAAC
>JAUZPN010000119.1 GCA_030705885.1 Bacillota bacterium
CTTATTAAAGAAGCTGCATTATCAGCTGTTACATCCTTACCATTAACCTTTTTTATTAAATCTCCTTTAAGCACACCAGCCTTTTCTGCAGGAGAATTTCTTGTTACATTATCAACTTTAACATACGTTCCTGTGGTATCCATGGTAACTCCGATTCCAGAATAGTTTCCTTGAGTTTGAGAATTTAAGTTTCCCCATTCTGTTTTATTCATATATACAGTATATGGATCCTTTAATGAATCTGTCATGCCTTTCAAGGCACCCTCTTCCATTGCCTGTTTATCCTCTTTTCCTATGTATAAATTTTCTATAATATCTTTAGCTGTAAAGAGTTTGTTAAAATCCATTACATCATTATACATTTTTCTTGAAATTTCAACTTTACCATTTGGTAAAAATAATGAAACTTTATTTGCAATAATAAAAGTAACCGTATTGGTAAAAATCAATATAGCCAATGTTACAGCAATCCAGGTTTTTTTATTTTTCAATATGTCTCACTCTCCTTAATTCTTTTAAGTTCATTTATCAATTATACTATTATGAATGACAAAGTTCCAATAAATTTCTGAAAGAAGATTAATTGGAACTAAATGTACCCATTAAAAATATATTATACAATAAGGAATTTTCTTAATGAAAGAATACTTCCAACTGAACCAATCAATACGCCAGCTAAAATAAATGGTAGTAAAATATCTGCACCTACAAATCCAGGACTAAGAAATTTCATTGTAATAAACTGCTTTGATAGATTACTAAATACTGCTTTATATGAAAAAAAGAGTATTATTGTTGATAATAATGAGCCTATTATTCCAATCATCATACCTTCAAAAATAAAAGGCCATCTTATAAACCAATCTGTAGCTCCTATATATTTCATTATACCTATTTCTCTTCGTCTAGAGAAAACTGTAAGTTTTATAGTATTTTCTATTAAAAATACTGAAACGCAAATTAATATTGCAAAAACTCCCAGTCCTATCCACTGCAGTGTTCGTGTAACTGAAAGAAATTGATTTACAAGTTTTCTTTCATCGGATACTTCATCAATTCCATCCATATTTTGTACTGTATTGATAACTGTTGTAATGACTTCTGGTTTTTCAACCTTCACTATGTAAGAACATGAAAATGGATTATCCACGCTATAACCTTCTGTTAAATCTTTGTTTTTATCTCCAAATATCTTTTTAACTTTATTTAGTGACTCTTGTTTATCAAGATATTCAATATTTGTTATACCAGAAATTGTTTTTAATTTACCTTCTATATCCCTCTGCTGCTGATAGGTTGCATCATCTTTTATAAATATTTGAATCTGAAGCGTTGATCCAACATCTTTTACTATAAGATTAATATTTGCTATAGCAACCAAAAATACTCCTAATATAAAAAGTGAAGCAGCTACAGTAGCAGCAGATGCAGAACTTAATGTAAAATTACGTTTTAAGTTTTTTAATGCTGTTGATATATAATATTTAATGGTACTAGTTTTCATAACCATATCCGCCCCTTTGTTCATCTCTAACAATTACACCATGTTCAATAGCTATAACCCTTTTTTTCATTCTGTCAACTATATCCCTTGCATGTGTAGCCATAAGTATAGTAGTACCGGCATGATTAATATCCTTAAGCAGATCCATAATATCAAGTGCTGTTTCTGGATCCAAATTTCCTGTTGGTTCATCTGCTATTAAAACTGCTGGATTGTTAACTAATGCCCTTGCTAAAGCCACCCTCTGCTGTTCTCCGCCTGATATCTCTCCAGGCATTGCCTTATATTTTGAAGATAAGCCAACTAAGCCCATCATCATCTGCACTCTTTTTTTAATATCTTTATTAGGTGCTTCAACAACTCTCATAGCAAATGCAATATTTTCATATACATTAAGAGTAGGAATAAGTCTAAAGTCCTGAAAAACAATTCCTATCTTCCTTCTATAGTAAGGAATTTCTTTTCTTTTTAATGTTGTAATATCTGTATTGTTTACTATAATATTACCATTTGTAGGTTCTATTTCTTTTAAAAGCAATTTAATAAAAGTAGATTTTCCTGCTCCGCTTGGACCTACAAAAAATACAAATTCTCCGCGATCTATGGAAACATTAATATTTGACAATGCTAATGTACTATTATATGCTTTAGTTACATTTTTAAATTCAATCACATATATCATCCTTTCATATGTATGTTCTTACACATTAGTTTTTATGCATAAAACTCAATAATATATATCATTCATCACCTAAAATATTTTTAAATCCTTCACCAAGAACTTCATGAGTGTTACTCACAGTAATGAATGCATTTGGATCAATTTTCATAATAAAATTTTTAAGCTTTATAAACTCCTTGCGGCTTATGACAGTATATAAAATGTCTATTTCCCTGTTACTATATCCGCCATTTCCCTTAAATGTAGTACATCCTCTATCCATATTTTCAATTATAAATTTTTTTATCTCATCTGTGCAACTGCTGACTACTAATACTTCCTTACAGGTATTAAGTCCTTCTACTACGTTATCAATTGCAAATCCATTAATAATAACACAAAGAAGTGCATACATACCTAAGTCTGCTCCAAATATTGCACCTCCAAAAAGAGTTATTATAAAATCTACAATAAGTAGTGATTTACCTATATCTAAATGAAAATATTTATTTAGTATCTTTGCTAAAATATCAGTTCCACCAGTTGAAGCATTTTGATTAAATACAATGCCCATACCTATTCCCGATAAAAAAGTTCCAAAAATAGAAGCTAGAAATAAATTTTTTGTTAAAATTATATTCGATACTCCAAATTTTTCCATAACCCATAACATTCCTGAAAGAGATAAACTAGCATATATAGTTTTAGCTCCAAATTTATTTCCTATAGTTAAAAAACCAACTATAAATAATATTATATTCATAATAATGGTTAGGAGACCTAAAGAAAGATTAGGAAAAATACTATTGATAATTATAGCAATACCTGTAACTCCTCCTGCTGCAATTTTATTAGGTGCCATAAAAATTTCTAAAGAAAACGCAAGTAAAACTATTCCAATTGTAATTAAAATATATTCTTTAATTTTTTTCATGATAATACCTCATACTTAATATCATATTTATACTAAAAAAATAAGGGCTTTTACCCCTATCTTACTGTAAACCTATACTAATCAAAAGAGCATTATCTACTTTCTTCATATCATTATCAGTCATATGACCGATTTTTTCTTTTAATCTTTTCTTATCTAACGTTCTAATTTGTTCAAGAAGAACAACCGAGTCTTTATTTAATCCATACTCCTCGGATGAAATTTCTACATGTGTAGGCAACTTTGCCTTGTTAATTTGTGATGTAATCGCTGCTATTATTATTGTTGGACTATATTTATTTCCAACATCATTTTGTATTATTATAACTGGTCTGATTCCTCCCTGTTCTGACCCCACTACAGGACTCAAATCAGCATAAAATATATCTCCTCTTTTCACTACGGTAGTCATCTGGAAAATCACACTCCGAAAGATTAGCTTCATATTCATTAAATTCTACAATATCTCTTGCAAATCCCATTTCTGCAATTTCTTCATTGAGTTCTGCCATTTCTAAATACCCATTTTTCATTTTATCTAAATAATTTATTTTCTTCTTATTCTCTACATATAATATTATGGATTCCTTAATAAATTCACCTTTATCTTTACAATCTTCCTCCAGTGCCCTATTAAAGTCATTGTATAGTTTATCTGAGAGGTCAATTACTAATTTTTTTGAATTTGACATGGAAAACTTAATACCTCCTGTATCTAAAAAACGTGCGACTTAATTTATGTCTCCTGTTTTTTAATATTAATAAATATGTTATGAAAGGCATTCATTAATATATGTTTTTTTGTATAAAATAATTATAAACTAATGAATATCATAATGTCAAAGCTTTTTTCGTTAATATTTTAACTTGTCACCAATATAATCAATAAATTGTCATAGTTTTTTCAATAATCTAATAAAATAATACATTTTTCTTGATTTTTCTAATACTAAACTTTTCCCAGTTTAAATATAATATCATCGGTCACAAAGTTCTAATAAATTTCTAAAAGAAGCTTCTCCTCGCTATCATTCACAAATTAAGTGGAACTAAATGTGACCGAGGAAAGTATATAACTGCCTTTTAAACATAATCTCTTACATTTATTACTTTGTTATTTTTCAAATAAACTCTAGGTATTCTTCTGCTTATCATACATAATACTTCGTAACTAATAGTACCTAATGAATCTGCAATAGTTTCTGCATTTACAATTAAATTCCCATCTTCACCTATAAGTATTACCTCATCACCAAGCTTAACATCTTTTACATTTGTCACATCAATCATACATTGATCCATGCATATATTTCCTACTACAGGTGCTATAGTACCATTTATAATTACCTTTGCTTTATTAAACAATAATCTTGTATATCCATCTGCATATCCAATTGTTATTGTAGCAATAATGCTTTCCTTATCCGTTTTAAATTTTCTTCCATAACTTATAGATTCTCCTATTGGAAGCTTTTTTATGTGTGCTATATTAGCTTTTAATGATAATACAGGCTTAAGCTTTAAATTTTCTTTTAATACTTGTTTAGATGGATAATAACCATATAAGATTATGCCCGGTCTTACAGCATCTAAATGGCTGTCCGGCATCTCCATAATTGCTGCACTATTAGCAATATGTTTTATGTTTATTTTTACTCCTTTTTTATCTAGTTTTTCATTAAAGGAATTAAATTTATTTAGTTGATTATACGCATACTCTTTGTTTTCTTCATCAGCTGTAGAAAAATGCGAAAAAATTCCTTCCATGACTATGTTGGGTAATTTACTTATCTTATATATTTCCTGAGCACTATCATCATTAGGTATGAACCCAATCCTGCCCATCCCAGTATCAACTGCAATATGAATTTTAGCTTGAACATTAAGTTTTTCTGCAGTTTTTGAAATATACTCTGCATACTCATAAGAATATACAGTTTGCTCTACATTATTATTAAGAATGTCCTCTAATAATCCTATTGAAGAAAAACCTAAAATCATTATAGGACATGTATAACCTTTCTTTCTCAGTTCAATAGCTTCACTAGCTACCGCAACTGCAAACCTTGTTGCTCCATTTTCAATTAGTGTATCTGCTATATCTAACGCTCCATGTCCATAACCATCTGCCTTAATTACTGCAATAATATCTTTACTTTTTGCTTTACTTCTAATTTGCTGCATATTAAACTCTAAATTATCAAGATTTACTTCAGCCCATACTGACCTGCAATGACTATACATTATACTTTCCTCCACTCTTATATATCATAAGTTTATTAATTAACCATCCATAATGTTTGCACCACAACCACAGATGAAAATAGTGACACGCTATTTTCTAATTTAATTATTCTGCAAATAAGTTTTCACTAACATCCTCATCTAACATTAATTTTTTATATTCTACTAATACTTTTTCATTTCCTTTATCATCAAATATTATAACTTTTTCTGGTTTAAAGCTTTTATTATCAACATACATAACTGCATTATTTATTTCTCTGCTTCCCCCTGGAATAATAAGCTTTATAAGGAGAAATTCTCTTCCGCTTTCCGTTTTATATGAATATTTTACATTTTCATCAGTATACAAAAGCCTTATGTATTCTCCTATAAAACTATAGCTGTAAAGATTATCAAAATCTTCTTTTGCAACATACTTTGTATTATTTTTAATATCATTTATATATATTTTATTATTTTTATAAATCATAACTCTATCTTGATTTATTTCTAATCTATATCCAATATCCTGCCTATAGAATTCTTTACAATTATAATTAATTGTTTGTTTATCATTTTTTATTTGAATACTTACATCTGAACTATAACTATTTAAGTCCTTAAGAAAATCAGTTACTTCGTTAGGCTCCATTTTTCTTGTTTTACAGCCTGAAAAAAACAATGAAGAAAATAAAGTTATAATTAAAAACAATATAATAGGTATCTTTCTTTTCATTACATCCTCCTAAAAGATTTTACACTATTAATATTATTCTAACACTCTATCCTTTTAGAACTTCTTTTATTTCAAATGGTATCCTTTCTATAATATCAGAAGCACTGACACAATATTTTTCCTTAGCAATACTATCACCTGCTGATCCATGAATGTATGCACCCAAAAATGCTGCTTCAATAGGCTTATAGCCTTGGCCTGCCAAAGAAGCAATTATTCCAGTAAGGCAGTCACCCATTCCACCAGATGCCATTGCACTATTTCCAGTAGTATTTACAAATACTTTTCTGCCGTCTGTTATAATTGTATTAAAACCTTTTAGCAATACAATAACACCATAACTTTTAGCAAATTCTACGGCAGTTTCAATTCTATTTTCATTTATATATTTTATACTTTTCCCAGTAAGCCTGCTCATTTCTCCTGGATGCGGCGTCAAAATAATATCAGATTTCTTATTTTTTAAAATATCTAATTTATTTTGAAGACAATTAAGTCCATCTGCATCAATTATAATTGGACAATCTGCATTTATTATTATATGACTAACTACATTAAAAGTAAAACCATTATTTCCCATACCAGATCCAATTGCAATTGCATTACTTTCCTTAATTGTATCTATTAGTATTTGTTTTTCATCAAAATTCATTGTCATAGCTTCTGTAAGTTTGTGACATAAAATATCCTGCACATCACTAGTGGAGCATACAGTTACAAGTCCTGATCCCGTTCTTACTGCAGCTTGTGATGCTAAGTATGCTGCACCAGAGTATCCCTTTGATCCTGCAGCAATTAAAACCCTTCCAAAATCGCCCTTATGAGCATATTTATTTCTTATAAAAATTTTTTCACTAACCATTTTTTTGTTAACTAAAAATTCATTATTATGAAATTTTTCTATAACCTTTTCGGGTATACCTATATCTTCAATAATTATTTCACCAGTTAATAACTCACTTCTATACTTTAAAAATCCTCTTTTGTAAAGCTGAAAAGAAATAGTCTTATCCGCAGCTATACAGCATCCAAGTATTTCTCCATTATCACTATTAAAGCCTGAAGGGACATCAATCGAAATGATTTTTTTGCTATGTTCATTAATTAATGATATTACAGAAGCATATATCCCCTCAACATTTTTACATAAACCCGTTCCAAAAATTGCATCGATAGCAACTTCATTCTTATTTAAGCTGTCTATAAGTAAATTTAGCTCACTATCTTTTATTTTATTTATCTTAATTCCTAAATTTTTAAGTATATTATAGTTTGTCCTACAATCTTCACTCATATTATCATCTGTTGTAACTAAAAATACATCTACAAACTTATTAGATGCATATAAATGCCTTGCCACAGCAAAACCATCACCACCATTATTGCCTTTGCCGCAAAATATAGTGAAGGAATTATATTGTTGTATATTCTTTACAACCTTTAAAGCTGCATTCTCCATAAGCACAATACTTGGCATTTTAAGCTGATAAGCACAAAACTTATCAATGTTCCTCATTATTTCACCGTTAGCAATTTTCATAAAGCCATCCCCTTATAACTCAAACTTCAATGATTACAAATGCTATTGCATTTTGTTTTTCGTGTGAGATACTGATATGAATCTTATATTCACCATAAGATATTAATAATTTCTTTACTTTTTCGTTAAGAACAACAAAGGGTTTACCTAAATCATCATTTAATATTGATATATCATTAAATCCAAATTCCCTGAATCCAGTTCCAATTGCCTTGGAAACTGCCTCCTTTGCAGCAAATCTCCCTGCTACAAATTCGCACTTATTCTTTCCTTTTGGTAGAATATTTTTTTCCTCTTCACTTAATACTTTTTCTATAAACAAATCATTTTTTTTTATAGCGTTTTCTATTCTATAAATTTCTACTATATCAGTACCAATACCTGCTATCATGATTTATCACTCCCACTTATAATATACTATCATGCTCATAAAATTCCAATAATTTTTTGTAAGAACAAAATAAAAAAGAGGGAAAACCCTCTTTTTCTAATTTACTGCTATTTCTTTAAGCTTTTCATCAAATTCTACAATGTTATCATCGATGTATTCCCCAATAACATCAACGAGGTGGCAAGGTGACACTAGATTATCATACAATAACTTTAACAAGTTATGTACCTTATGTCTATAAGGACTAATAACATTAACATAATCTCTGTCAACATTGATTAAAACCTCATCTACATAATCCTTTCTTTCAACTTCAATTCCATACGCCTGCATTTTAACACTTTCATCATCGTTATTTAACGTGATTTCACTTTTTGTTAATCTGTAAGTGTAATTAAATTTAGTTGATTCCCCGCAAATCATAGATTTACTTAAATTTTCAACAACTGTCATACAAATAACCCCCATTTAAAAAATAATTAAATTAAATAAAATTTCTTATTATTCTTATTGTTAATTTTATCAGAAAAGTTCTAAAAATAATGTCATATTGTAATATACAACAGCAAAAAATTTTACCTATATTTTGATATATTTTTATGTGATTTAACATTGTATTACATAAAAATTGTTAATTAACAATAACACTCTAAATTAATTAACTAATTTAACTAATATATTTATCACATTAATGCTTTTTTAATCGAAAAATGTATTAAAATTTTTGTTATAATTAATTTATAATTTTAATTCGATATTATTTTTAAGCACAATAAAGTTCCAATAAATTTGTAAATGAAGCTTCTCCTCACTATCATTTACAAATTAATTGGAGCTAAATGTGACGAGGATAGTATAATATGCCATTACTTTATAATATAAATTTTTAAATATATTTAACAAGTTCCTCGTCCTTTTTAAGTTCAGTTACTAAATGTTTAATTTCTTGATCTTTATTTTTATCCATTATAAGAACAACATCTCCAGCGTCTACAATAAGTAAATCTTTAATTCCAAACCCAATAA
>JAUZPN010000012.1 GCA_030705885.1 Bacillota bacterium
TAATTAATATGCGATATTCTTATTTAAAACTTCAGCTGATAATTATTAGCAAGGGACCAGCATAAAAAACAATATATGGCATTTCATTATCGCATACTGCAATTCTACAAATAAACATCAAAATTAGAAAATCAACATTATTGCCACTGTCGATATTATATTAAGTGAATCGGTTTTACTAAAGTTAATAAAATATAATATTTTGTATAATGACCAATTTAATGATATAATTACTTGTTGCCATGAAAAATGACAAAATTAAAAATGTAAAGTGAGAATAATTATGAGAAATGAAAGCTTAGAAAAATCCGTAACTAAATTAAATAATGATATTGCAGCCCTTACCATTGCTAAAAAATACTTATCTAATGTAGATGAAATAAACTCAGTAAAAGAAAGTTTAAATAACAAGAAACAATTGCTATCAAATGAGCTATATGCTGAGGATTATAAAAGTTATTCTGAATGTCGTGATGCAATAACAGAATTGTTAGATACAACCTTAGAAAAAGAAGAACAATTAAAATTGCTTGAAATGATAAAAGAAACCTTTGGAAGACAGTATCCAAATGTAAACAAAAAAAGCAGCGGTCTTAATGTATGGTTAAAAGAGCTTAACCTTGAATATAACTGGACTCATAACGAAGAAACTGGTTGGTATAATTTAGTTATAACTGGCTTTGGACTATACAAACAAAGCTGATGTAAAATGTGCTTAGAAATTCCGAAATTTAAATGCCCTACTACAGCCATATGGAGACTGTAGTAGGGCATTATGCTGAAAAACAAATAAATAGCTTTATCAAAAGCTGTAATAATTGGAAGATTAATTGAACATTCAAGTGAACTGCAAACTTTAGATTGGCTTAAAAATCGTACCAGTCTTATTGAGACACTTCCTTATGATTTAGAAAACATAAGTAAAAATTCATTTTATAAATTTTAAAATACTTTTCCATCGCTTCGCCTCAACTAACTAACCATATGGTAACATTGATTTCTATCTAAATTATATCAAATATAAGAACTTTTATACAGATATAGCATTGACAAATCCTATTCTAAAATTTATATTTTTAACTAAAGGGTTTTGTCTCTTCAAAGGAGTGAGTACATCATGTATAAAATAATGATAATAGAAGACGAAAAAAAAATTAGTGATATTGTAAAAACTTCAGTTGAAAAATGGGGTTTTGAAGTTTGCCCAGTAAAGGATTTTAATAATGTTTTTAATGAATTTGTAGAAGAAAATCCTCATCTTGTACTCATGGATATTAATCTACCCTGCTATGATGGTTTTTACTGGTGCAGTAAAATAAGAACTGTATCAAAAGCACCAATTATATTCTTATCCTCTAGAACCACTAATATGGATATAGTGATGGCTGTTAATATGGGTGCAGACGACTATATAACAAAGCCTTTTTCTCTTGAGGTTCTCATGGCAAAAATCACTGCTATACTTAGAAGAACTTACTCTTATACAGAAGCAAGCCTAAATACGCTTGAATATAATAAAGCCATATTGTCACTAAAGGATAATATGCTCTATTTTAATGATAGAAACATAGAACTTACCAAAAACGAATTTAAAATTTTATTTGTGCTTATGAAGAACCATGAAACAATAATCAGCAGAGAAACAATAATGCAGGAGCTGTGGGAAGATGAAAATTTTATTGATGATAATACTCTTACAGTAAACATAAATAGACTTAGAAAAAAGCTTACAGAAATAGGTCTTGTGGACTTTATAAAAACTATTAAAAATCAAGGATATGTGATAAAATGAGTTTCATAAAATATTTAAAAGATAATATTAAACTAATTATTTTCTATGTTATTCTTATGATGTTTATATCATTGGCAATATATTTGGATAGAAGAAATAGAGTACTTAATTCTAATATTCTATACATTGAATTTGTTTCACTATTAATCTTCACTCTTTATATATTTATTGATTTCACTATAAAAAGCAATCATATAAAAAAGCTTAATAACATTCTATCCTGCAAGGATAGAACACCTATTCTTCCAGAGCCTGTTGGATATAAAGATGAAATATATTCTTCTATAATTCAAAACCTATATGAAGAATATACTGTTGATAAAAGAAATATGGAACATGATTTTTCAGAAAATAAAGACTTTATGACTGCTTGGGCTCATGAAATCAAAACGCCTATTACTACCTCAAAACTTCTTCTTGACAGCAGTAAAGATTCTCTAAACACAGATTTTGTTTTGTCTCTTAAAGAAGAAATAGAAAGAATAGATGATTATGTAGAAAAAGTCCTTTACTATTCAAGAAGCGATAATTTTTCAAAAGATTATGTTATAACGGAAGTAGACATAAAAAAAGTTATTAATGAAAGCATAAAGAAACATTCTATTATATTTATAAAAAAGCATATACATCTTATTAATGAGGTCTCTCAAAATATATGTGTAGACACAGATAAAAAGTGGCTGCTTTTCATAATAGATCAGCTGCTTTCAAACTCCTTAAAATATACAAATACACAAGGAAGTATAACTTTTAAAATAATTGAAAGCGGAAAAGAAAAGATACTTATTATAGAGGATACAGGTATCGGCATCAAAAGTCAGGATATAAACCACTTGTTTTCTAAAGCTTTTACTGGTTTCAATGGAAGGAACGAAAACATAAAAGCTACTGGTTTTGGACTATATCTTTCTCAAAAGCTTGCCAAAAAACTTGGTCATTACATAACTATAGAATCAAAATACGGCTGTGGTACAAAAGCCTGCATACATTTTCCAAAATGGAATGATTATTACGATGTTACAAAAATGTAAGTTTGAAAGGTAAAATGTAAGCTGGATAAATGGCTGTACATTTTGTTTTTTTATATACTTATATCAGTGGAAAGTTGAGAGTGAAGAATTGAAAATAGAGAGTTATGGTAGTTTTTTCTAAACCACAGTAGAGGAAAAACCTCAATCACTCTCACCTCTCAACTTATAATATTACTATTGGAGGTATATAAAAATGGAAGTTTTAAACATCAAAAATCTAAAAAAGGTATATGGTTCTATATTTGGAGGTGTAAAGTATCCAGCACTTAATGATATAAATTTAAAAGTAGAAAGTGGTGAATTTGTTGCAATAATGGGACCTTCTGGTTCAGGAAAGACTACATTTTTGAATGTTATCTCTACTATAGATAAGCCTACTTCAGGAAGTGTTACTATTGAAGGTAAAGATATAACAAAGCTTAGAGAACCTCACTTATCCTCCTTTAGGAGAGAGAAGCTTGGCTTTATTTTTCAGGATTTCAATCTGCTTGACACTATGACTTTAAAGGAAAATATAGTACTTCCTTTAGCTCTTTCTAAAACGCCTCATGATACAATAAACAGCAGATTAGAAGATATAAGCACTAAGCTTGGTATTAATGAAATTTTAAATAAATATCCTTACGAAGTTTCTGGAGGACAAAAGCAGAGAGCTGCTGCTGCAAGAGCAATTATTACTGAACCATCCCTGATTTTGGCTGATGAGCCTACTGGTGCTTTAGATTCTAAATCCTCAAAAGAGCTGCTGAATTCTCTTGGATATTTAAATGATAAAAACAAAGCTACTATACTTATGGTAACTCATGATGCTTTTGCTGCTTCTTACTGCAAGAGAATTATATTTATAAAGGATGGAAATTTGTTTAATGAGATTTACAGAGGAGATCTAAGCAGGAAAGATTTTTACCAGAATATATTAAAAATTCTTTCAGTTATTGGAGGTGACAATGATGACATTGTTTAGTATCGCCACTAACAATATAAAGAAGAATTTTAAAACATATTGGGCATTTTTTCTAAGCTCAGCTTTCAGCATTTTTGTATTATATCTTTTTTTATCAATTACAAATAATAAAGATATACAACATCAGCTTGGAGGTATGAAATCTTTTATATGGCTTTTTACCATTGGAACTTGGCTTATTGGATTTTTCTCAGCATTTTTTATATGGTATTCAAATTCTTTCTTTATAAAATCCAGAAAAAAGGAATTTGCTACCTATATGCTTCTTGGTATGACTAAAAACCAAACTGCAAGATTGAATTTCATAGAAAATTTATTTATTATGATTCTGTCTTTCCTCTCTGGAATAGGAGTTGGAATAATTTTAAATAAACTATTTATTATGATATTATATTCTATGATAAGAGTCTCAGGAGATGTAAGGTTTCAATTCAGTATGAAAGCCTTTAAATCCACTTCTATTATATTTATAATAATATTTATTATTATCAGCCTTCACAGTACTATTCTTATTCATAAAAACAGTCTTATTAACCTTTTTAATGCTTCAAAAAAAGCTGAAAAGGGGCTTAAAGTATCTCTGTTTACAATTATAATAGGTATTGTTTCAGTGGGATTAATAGCTTACAGCTACTACTTAGCAATAAAAAAACTGCCTTCAAATTTTATATTAAGTCCTGAAGTTGTTATCTTTACAATAGTTGGTTCAATACTCCTTATAACCTGTACTGTTTCATTTTTCATTTATATAAGCAAAAAAAATGAAAAGAGACTTTTTTCTGGTACAAAGCTTATAAGCACTTCTCAGCTTTACTATAGATATAGGGGAAATGTAGGAACTTTAGGTGTTATAGCAATAACCACTACCATTGCACTCTCTTCCTTGATTACTTGCCTTGGTTCTTATGATAAAGCTGAGGAAAATTCAAGATATATGAGACCCTACTCTATAGAATATTTCAATAATACTGATAGCATAGATAAAACTTTTAACGATACTCTATCTGACCATAAAGAAGTATCCGTAAAATATAAAGACAGTTTTGATTTGCTTAATATTACTGCAAAAGACCCCTTCGGTAATGGTAACTCAGACTTCTATGTTATTAATGAAAGTGAATTCAATAAAATTAATAATCATGAAAATGTAAATAGAAAGATTAGTTTAAATTCTGATAAAGACTGCTACTTTGTACAGGTAAGTCCAAATGGTTTTACAGCGGAAAAATCTGCTATCGGAAAAGAAATTAGTTTATCTAATGGAAATAAACAATTTAATGTAAAAATAGTTGATACTGATAATAAAGTATTTATAGCCATGGATCATTTTAAAGCAACACTTGTAATAAAAGATACTGTATATAACGATTTAAAAACTCAATTTAATAAAGACAAAATAACAAATGTAACTGGTTATCTTTTGAAAAACGATATTATTTCAAAAAATTTCTTAGCAGACTTAAAGGTTAAAATACCTTCTGATAACAATCTTTTGACATTTTATGACCACTTTATGGATGGGCTTAAACTCTTAGGAATGATGGCATTTATAGGATTATTTATAGGTCTGCTATTTATAACTGCTACAGGAAGCATAATATACTTTAAAATGGCTATGGAAGCTAAAGAAGATAGAAACAAATTCATAACTCTAAGCAAAATTGGAGTAAGTAAAAAAGAAATTAAAGGTGCGGTGGCAAAACAACTTCTTGTTTTATTTGGGGTACCATTTGTCATTGCTGCCACAAACTCCTATGCAGCTACTATCTCCCTTGGAAAGATGCTCTCCTTCAAGCTTGGCAAAGAATTTGCTGTAATAATTTTAGTATATGCAGTACTCTTCAGTATATATTACTTCTTAACTTTAAACACTTACACTAAAACTGTGTGTAAAAATAATACTTTTGAAATGAGATGAAATTTATGAAATATAAAGCAGAGATATTTGACAAACTTCAATACTTATTTGAAGAAACAAAATTTAATGACCATCAGCTGCATTGTGTTATAAAATTTGAAAACAAGCTTAATGATATCATTATTGAAAGAGCTATGAATTTATTACTAAAAGCAGTTCCCATATTATCATGTGTTTATAAACATAACAATGGAGATTCATATTGGGAAACTGCAGTCAATTCAGAATTTAGTGATCTTTTTACTATAGTCAGCAATGAAACAGACTTTAATACATTTACTACTTCAAAAACAAATGAACTGACCGGCCCGCAAATTAAAGCTTGTTTATATAGTTCTACAAAGGACTCTCTTTCAATTATAATGAATCATATGGTATGTGATGGTGCAGGATTCAAGCAATGCCTTTACCTTTTATCACATTTGTATTCCAATTTGATGAAAGATAAAAATTTTTCACCGGAATATATACTCAATGGTGATCGTAGTATTCAAATGATAACTTCACAAATTTGTTTAACTGATAAAATATCATGTCTTTTATTTCAAAACAAAGAAAGCAATCAAAGAAAAAAACATATGTTTCCTATGAGTCAGGATGAAAACACATCACCATTTATTCTTACTCATGAAATATCAGAAGCAAGATACACACTTTTACATGATTACTGTAAACATAACAATGTGACAATAAATGATATAGTACTTGCTGCATATTATCGAGCGCTTACAAAAATAATGACCGTGGAAGGCAAAACATTAAATATTCCAATTATGATAGATATGAGAAGGTATTTACAGGATAAAAACATCAACTCTCTCACTAACCTTTCATCCACAGTGATTACTCACATTGTTGTAAATTTCAAAGAAACTTTTAAGGAAACATTGACAAAGGTAAATGAAGAAATGAATGCATTTAAAGCGAAACAAATGGGTATGAATGGATTTGTCAAATTAGCTTTGGTATTTAAACTTTTTAGCAATACTCTTAGCTTCTCCATTATAAAAAAGAATCTAAAAAACCCATATATTTGTATGACCAATATCGGTGTTTTGGATTATGAGAAGCTTATATTTAAAGGTTCACCCGCAACAGATGCATTTATATGTGGGTCAATAAAATATCGCCCTCATTTTCAAATAGCATTGAGCAGCTTTGCAAATAAAATAACCTTTAGCTGTAACTTATATGGAAGCATGCAGGATCGTAAAACTATTATGAACTTTTTCTCCTTACTAGATAAGGAACTTCCTCAGTAAAAGCCAAATAATATTATAATAAATGAAGATCCAAAGGCATGAGGATTATCTGTCCTGATACCTTTGGATTTTCTTATCCATTTATTATATTGCCAATGCTTTTTTATAAACTTTTCATTTGTTATCTTTTAGTGTATTATTAGTATATAGAGGTATTTTATTTGTCCAATAATAATGCTATTGGTGAAACAATAAAAAATAAAATCAGCAAGTGCTTACCAATTTACTTAGTATTCACAAGTATGAGCTGGTCAAATAGTGGAAAGCTATTTACGATTTACTAAAAAATATCGGAAGGAGATAATAACCATGAATAATACTGCTGAAAATAAGCTTTATACTTATGCAGACTATAAAAATTATCCTGAAAATGAGAGAGTTGAAATAATTGATGGTCAAATTTATGCAATGGCAGCAGCCCCTTCAAGAATACATCAGAAAATAATTACTCAATTATTACTTGAAATAGGAGGTTATATAAAATCTAATAAAGGACCATGTGAGGTATATACAGCTCCATTTGATGTATTTCTTGATGATAATAAAAACCTTGATGACTGTAAAAATATTGTGCAGCCTGATATATCAATTATTTGTGATAAAAGCAAATTAACAGATAAAGGCTGCGTTGGTGCCCCAGACATGATAATTGAAATAGTATCTCCCTTTAACCCAAACAGTGATTATATAAGAAAATTAAACCTGTATGACCAATACAAGGTTCGTGAATACTGGATAGTTAATCCTATAGAACAAACTATTTTTGCATATACTTTAGATAATAATATGCACTATGCATCTCCTAAAGCTTATACATTTAAAGACAAAATAAAAGTTAGTATATATAACAACCTTGAGATTGATTTTAATAGCTTAGATTTATATTAACTTATACTCCCTCAAACTGCTAATTTAAAGATTTCTAGACAAAATAAAACACTAGATACTGCTGTACCTAGTGTTATTCAACTCTGTATTATATTTTAGTATCATCTACATTTAATTTGTCAAAATGATTTTTCAACATGTTACATACTTCTTAGGATTTGGTGCTTTAATAACGAAGACTTTTAAAATATCACTCCATCTTATTCTAAAAACATTTTTATATCTTCATCAACAGTTCCAATTCCTGCTATTCCAAAATTATCTACTAATACTTTAGCTACATTTGGTGAAAGGAAGGCTGGCAGTGTTGGTCCTAAGTGAATGTTCTTAACTCCAAGGTGTAATAAGGATAATAATACTATTACAGCCTTTTGCTCATACCAAGCTATGTTGTATGATATTGGAAGCTTATTTACATCATCCAATCCAAATACTTCTTGAAGCTTCAATGCTATAACCACTAGCGAATATGAATCATTACATTGTCCTGCATCAAGTACTCTTGGAATTCCACCGATATCACCAAGGTTCAATTTATTATACTTATATTTTGCACAACCTGCAGTTAAAATAACCGTATCCTTTGGAAGTTTTTCTGCAAATTCAGTATAGTAATTTCTTGATTTTGCTCTACCATCACAGCCAGCCATTACAAAGAATCTTTTTATTGCACCAGTCTTAACAGCATCTACCACCTTGTCAGCAAGAGCTAATACTTGGTTGTGTGCAAATCCACCTATAATTTCTCCCTTTTCTATTTCTGTTGGAGACTTACATTTCTTACTCATCTCAATTAATTCTGAAAAATCCTTATTTCCATTTTCATCAGCTTCGATATGTTTGCAGCCTGGTACACCTGTAGCTCCTGTTGTAAATAATCTGTTCTTATATGAATCCTTTGGAGGAACTACACAGTTTGTAGTCATTAAAATTACTCCATTGAATTTTTCAAACTCTTCTCCTTGTTTCCACCATGCATTTCCATAGTTTCCTGAAAAGTGAGAATACTTTTTAAATGCTGGGTAATATTGTCCAGCAAGCATTTCACTATGAGTATATACATCTACTCCTGTTCCTTCTGTTTGCTCAAGTAACATTTGAAGATCTTTTAAATCATGTCCAGAAATTAATATTCCAGGATTATTTCTAACACCAATATTAACTTTTGTAATCTCAGGATTTCCGTAAGTTTCTGTGTTTGCTTTATCAAGTAATGCCATTGCAGTAACACCGAATTTTCCTGCTTCGAGTGTAAGTGCTACTAAATCATCTGCAGATAATGAATCATCTAATGTTGCAGCTAAAGCTTTAGCAATAAATCCATGAACCTCTGCATCATTATATCCTAAGTTCATAGCATGCTTCATATATGCTGATAACCCTTTTAATCCATAGATTATAAGCTCTCTCAAGCTTCTTATATCTTCATTTTCAGTTGCTAATACTCCTACTTTTTCAGCCTTTGCCACAAACTCATTAATGTTCTCAGCTGACCATATTGCAGCATCTGAAATAACTATTTCATTTGATGATATTCCAAATAATTTTTTAAAGAAATTGCTTGTATCTTTAGCTTCTCCTACTTGTCCGCCAGCATTTACAACCTTAGCTTTTAATTCTTCTCGTAAATTTAAAGTTTCCTTTACTCTTTCTAAAAGTACTTCTCTGTCAAAGTTAGCATTTGTAATTGTTGAGAATAAGCTTTCTATAATGTATTTATCTACATTATCATCAACTAAACCAACTTTTCTTCCTTCATTACTTACTATCGCTAATCCCTTAGTTACATAAATTAATAAGTCCTGAGTTTTTGCTACATCTGCAGTTTTGCCGCAGACACCATTTACAGTGCAGCCCTTTCCTCCTAAAGCTTCTTGACATTGATAACAAAACATATTTAACATAATAAGCCTCCTATTTATAATTTATATATTTTTATACTATCCTTGGTCACAAAGTTCCACTAAATTTCTAAAAGAAGCTTCTCACCACTATTATTTATAAATTAAGTTGAACTAAATGTGTCTGAAGAAAGTATAGTTACTTGTTATTTTCATGAGTTTATTATATTATTTTTATTATAAGAATTCGGTATCTGAGGATACAAAAAGGTGGAATTATAATGATTAAAGAATATCTTGACATAATAAAAAAATTACCTCTATTTTATGGCATAAATGAAGAAGAAATTCTCTGTATGTTGCAATGCTTAACTCCCAAAATACAGAGCTTTAATAAAAATGAATGTATAGTGAATTCCGGAGAATCAATTTATAGATTTGGAATAATTTTAGAAGGTGAAGCTACTATTCTTAAAGAAAATTCAGAAGGAGATAGAGTTATTATTTCTGTAGTAAAAAAGGGAGATTTGTTTGGTGAAATGCTGGTGTTCTCAAGTCGTAAAATGTGGCCAGTGTCAGTAAGAGTACAAAAATTCTGCAAAGTTTTATTTCTTACAAACTCTGACCTTATAGCTAGATGTGAAAAGATGTGTCCATGGCACACCACAATGCTTCAGAATTTTATAAAATTAATATCCGATAAAGCTTTAGTGCTCAATAAAAAAGTTGAATATCTTTCAATAAAAAGCATACGGGGTAAACTTGCCTCATATCTACTGGATCAATATCAATATCAAAATACTAAAAATAACATTATCATTTTACCATTAAAACGCAATGACCTTGCTGAATTTTTAAATGTATCCAGACCATCTTTGTCAAGAGAACTATGCGAAATGCGAGATGAGGGTATAATTGATTTTCACTTATCTACCTTCAAAATAAAAGATATTGAAGCCTTAAGAAGTTATTGTGACTAAAAACTTTAACATTTAATTTATCTTCTTGCCTGTTCTAATACCTTCTTAGCCCTTTCAATTCTCTTTACAGCTTTTGGAGATGGTTTTTTCTTTACATCCATTAATGATATCTCTGCATCTTTTCCTTCAAATTATTTATTTCCCTCTATAAAAAAATTTAATATCTTCTTTTGAGCGACTTCGCAAATTCGCTCAATATATTTATTATACAAATAGGCTAATTCAATAATTGCAATAGTGGATAGTATTAACGAAATAATGACGCTTTCCCAATAAGCAAGTCCCTGCCTATAAAAGAAAAGGAATATATATGTTGAAAGGCTAAATAAAACAGGTATGTGTATTAGGTAAACAGAATAACAAATCTTTCCCAATACATGGAACAATCGTAAAGACATAAATCGATGTAATAAATTGAGATTCCAAATGCCATATACTGTTAAAAATGCACCTAAAATATGCCAAACCACATATGATTCAAAGCGTAAAAACCAATAAATATTTGTAGGTGTAACGCCAGAAGGATATCCACCCAAGAAAATGCCGGCTATTAAGCATATAAATCCAATATAAATTTGAAAACCATGTGTTCTATTTTTATATATCCATGCCAAAAGGACGCCTAGGACAAATGCCATCATAAAATTTTGTTTATCAAAGAAAAAGAAAAATACTGCTATATAGATCAACCATATGTGCTTGTTTGCTTTCCATGAGATTACGCTAAGAATAATAGTAAGAAAAGAACCATAAAACAACTGCGACAACATCCAAAAAGCTGTAGATAAGCTGCTATCTCCATAAAACCATATCTGAATAAAGATATCTTTAAGTGCTTGCTTAAAACTAATTGCTGCAGTATAATAGCTTGATAACCAAATAGAATGTGTATAAATAACAGCATTTAAATTCGTAAAAACTCTATATTTTAACATAAAATATACTACAATACCTATCGGTAGGACTGGAAGCATCAGCCTCAAATATCTTTTTAAAATAATTTCAGATAGCTTATCTTTATTATCCTCAAGAGACATGACCTGCATACTGATAACCATACTGCTAATAATACAAAATAGAGCCACCATAAAGTTACCATTTAATACCACAGATAGCGGAGACTGCGCAAGTTTAACATCATATCCATGTAAATGAGATACACCTGCTTCTCCATAATATATTGCAGGATAAAAAGCCAAAAAAAAATGATGGAAAAAAATAAGTATACATGCAATTCCTTTTATACCATCCAACCATTCTATTCTCTTATTTATTGCTTTATTGTTTATCATGTGATTAACCTCATTTCTTTTGTTGCAGCAGTATTAGCTATCTTGGCATCATAAATTCTGTACACATTTGTGACATAAAAAAGGACCGCTAATTTTTGCTTTCTGCCTTATGAGCCCTTCTTAGATTTTCAAACTTTTTAGCATTTTCTGGTATGAGCCAAGTATTATCTTTAAGGACATCACCCTCTATTCTTCCTTAAGAATACAAGTTTGTTACCAATCTTCTTGAATGTTCCATTTTTGTACTATTTCCATTATAATTAAAAGTCCAATAACCACATTTAATTTCAAATATACAACAATTTTTATTATATTCCTTTGTAGGAATACTTTCTAGTATAATATATACATAATAGTTTTTTAATATAAATTTATTGATTAAATTATAAATCTCTTCTCATTAAGCTAAAACTTTGCCCTGTTGGTCCAACTAACGGTTGTGTTTCTATAAACAATGTAATGCTCGTAACATCTTCTGGCTTCTTAATCCATTCACCATCAATTGAATATAGCTACTGCTTTACCTATTCCTCTTCCTGCACCTGTAACAACCCCAACTTTACCTTCTAAACATTTATACATAGCAGTCTCCCTCTATATAGATTTTTACAGTTTTCTGTATACTTTCAATCATAAAACATTATAATTAATATTATTTTATTTCTTTAACTCTTCCTACAATTCCACCCTCGAGCATTACTTTGATACCACGAGGATGAACCTCTGAGTTTGTAAGGAGTCTTTGTACAACACCTTCAGTTAACTTTCCAGAACGCTGATCTTGTTTTTGTACAACTAAAACTTTTGTTCCTATTTTTATATTTTTTCGTATCGTTCCATCCATAATTTTACTCTTCTTTCTTATTTCTTATTTTTTATATAGCAGTACGCACATCTCCACATGGCGCAAGTGCATAGCAAGACTGCAAGTACATGAAATCCAATAATATGGATATTCCTAATATCAATATCATCGACGCCATCTTCTATTTTATCCCAAAATACATCGAGATCTCTGTGACTATCTACATTATATTTTTCAATGAATTCGCTGTCACTAAGTCCTGTCATTCAAAGTACAAATTCATATGCTCAAAGGTCAGCATGAAGAAGGCCTCATTGCTCTCCTGTACATAATTCCATAGTGCATTGTATTTACTCATTGCTGACCTTTTTAAATAATTGTAATTTACTAACTATTTAGTTTATTTTTTCTTTTTCAATTCTTCCTTAAAAAGATGTATCATGGTTTTTGTCCATCATTTGAGTATAAATCTTCTTTGTTGATTTCGCCATTATAAATCATCACCATAATTTTTATGTAGGCTTCTCCCAATGCTATGGTAATTATACCTGCAGTTGTTCCAGAAATAAGTCCCCCTGCAACAGTGCCAATTCTCGGAATAAGTTTCAATAAATTCGATACAATCGTTTTACCAAGAACTGTCGCACCTGCAGATCCAACTGTAGCCGACACAAACGATGTTAAAAAGCTCTAACTAATATCCAACCCAAATATAACCGTTATTCCCGCAATCATTTCTATCTGTGTTGGTACAAGCAATTCTGCGTCAGAAAAAGGGATAGGTGCAAACCCCTCACCAAAAGAGCCTGCGACTGCCGTTGCGATTACGGCCTGCGAAGCCTTTTTTTGAGCTTAAAGATGCCTTTGGGACATTTTGCAGAGTATTCTGCAATTCACTGGGAAGAATTTCTGGCAAATGGTTAATGGTTCTGTACTGAATCTTATCTGCAAACCACACATTGAAATCTGTATTCAGTTTTTTCTAATTAAGTTGTGCTTGGGTAATTCCTGACTCTATACATTTGACCTTAACATCAACTTCTATACTATTCTTAATCATATCGTTCTCCTCTGTTTGCCTTCCAGTTAATAAATTTCACAAATCAGATAATTTATTATACCATTAATAATCCATACTTTCAATTTACTAAAAACTACATACATGTAAAATTTATGTTGAATGACAAAAAACACCCCGCATTTCTGAAAGGTGTCATTTTTTATTTCATATTGAATATCCTGCCCCTGTTGATCTTCTATAGAATTATGCCTGCGTGTTTCTCTGTAATCACTGTTGTAATCGTATTTTTCAATTTCTATTAAAACCTCACAAATATCATCTGGCACCTCAATTTCCACAGTCTCTCCTGTTACAAACTCATACTTAATTTTCATTTTTGCATTTCTCCTTTATTCCTTGAAAATTTAAAATTCAAGAAATAAAGTAATTGTATTTTATAAAATAATATTACTTTTATTTGTTAACCGTACCTCGTTTGCTTTTATAAATAGATATTTGCTTAGCACCCTTCTTTAGGTTCATATCCAAATACATGCAATACATGATAAATATATTGTTATAAATAAATAATTACAAATGTGTTGTATTTGTCTAATTAATGATATATAATGTAGTTGGAATAAGATTTAATTATTATTCCATATTAAATATTTTGCGTTACGTTATGTAAAAAATAGGACAAGCCTATGATAATTATTTTGCATAGTGATTAGTGGCTTTCCATAGTAGAACAAACGTAATTAACGTAGAAAGAAA
Organism: Bacillota bacterium; assembly: GCA_030705885.1. Lineage (GTDB taxonomy): Bacteria > Bacillota > Clostridia > Clostridiales > Clostridiaceae > JAUZPN01. The sequence goes on from JAUZPN010000012.1 coordinate 14,551, forward strand.
GGAGATAAAAATGAGTAATTTACATCAAACAATAAATGCTGCTATCGAAAAAGATGCAGTTTTACAGTTAAAGATAAGAAACGCTGTTAAAGCAGCAGTTGAAAAAGAACTTATTGATGCTAACATTATTAAAGCTGGCGATTTAAATGATCAAAATGTAGGCTGTGTTAATACTGTTTGGACTTTGGTATGTACTTGTTAAAAATAAGATTACTATAGCAAATCAAGCTTAATTAATTTAAAAAACTTCCGCATTTTTTAATAAAAAAATTAAAAGCGGGAGTTTTTTTAGTTAATATAAATTTATAAACTATCAAAAAAGGAGCTAAAAGATGTTTTCTAAAGAGGATATAAATGAAATTATGAGAAAATCAAGTTTTTTGAATGAAGAGAGAAATAATATAGACAATCCCTTGTGGATACAATTTCTGAATAAAGTTGTTGAAGGTAGCAAACAGCATGCAAAAAAAGGTTGTAAGAATTATAAATTATTCGATCAAACCAATCCGATTCCTTTTGAAGAAATTCTCTCTCCATTTGTAACTGTTGCTACAGAAGAATTACTAAAAAAATCAACTGAAATATTATATTATTTCTCTGAAAAAGCAATATTACATATGCAAAAAAGTCTTTTAAAGAGACTGTCAAAAATATCATCAGAAACTTTTTATATAGAATTTTGTGCAAATAATATTTATTATATAAAAAAATTTTTAGGGGAAAGTAGCGAATTAGAAAAGGAAAGTATTTCAAATATTGAATATACTAATTTTATTAATAGCATGCTTAATGGTGGATTAGAAAGTTTTTTTATAGAATATTCTGTATTGGCTCGTCATCTTTCCCAAACCGCTTGTTTTTGGATAGATTTTATTTCAGAACTGTCTTTCATTATTAAAAAAGATTATAGCCAGATTAGCAATACTTTTTTTTCTAAAAATATTCCTGGAAAGATTTTGAGCATAGATCTAAACTTATCAGACTATCATAATAATAATAAAACCGTAGTAAAATTAACTTTTGAGAATGAGAAGAGTATTATATTTAAACCAAGAAATATTGGTATAGAAATGGCATATTATAATTTTTTAAACTTTTTAAATTTAAAAAATTCAAAACTTTCTTATAAAATATTAAAAATAATTGATGGTAAAACTTATGGTTGGATTGAATTTGTAGAACATTTGCCATGTGAAACAATTGAACAGGTTCAAAAATATTACAGGCGATCAGGTGGGCTACTTTGCATAGTTTATGCCTTACAAGGAGCAGATTTTCATCTAGAGAACATTATCTCAGAGGGTGAGAATCCTGTATTAATTGATTTAGAAATGCTCATGCACAACAGTGTTAATCTAAGCCATTTGAACTCATTTTTAAATATGGAAGACTTATTACAAAACAGATACTCTGTTCTTTATACCGGATTACTTCCTGTTCCGTGTGAAGATGAAGATGGTAAAATATCAGACTTAAGTGGTCTCGGAGGAGAAATAAATATTAAAACGACCTTAAAAGAATCAATTTGGCAAAATATTAATACTGATTCAATGTCTGTGTACATTAATTATATCAAAAGGCCTTCATTCAAAAACGTGGTTAAGCTTAACAATAATTGTGTAAATGCTGAAGATTATGTTACAGAAATTATGGAAGGATTTCAAGAGATGTATAAAATATTTCTTAAGTTAAAGGATGAATTGCTACAAGAAAATAGTATTATCAATATGTTCTCTCATCAATTGCTTAGATATGTTTTTAGAGAAACTAAGAGTTATTACCAGCTTATAAAAAGTTCATTGAATTCAGTTTCTATGCGAAATGGATTGGATTGGAGTAATAAAATTCAAAGTGGTTTAGCTAGCAGACAATTTGGGGTTGAATCAATGTCTAATATTTTAGCATATGAAAATAAATCATTAAACAAATTAGATATACCATATTTTAACTACTGGTCAGATAGTAAGGATTTGAATATTTCTTCTAATGGTATTATAAATAATTTTTTTAGCAAAACTGCTTTTAATAGTTTAAAGGAGAATTTAAAAAATCTGAATACAGATGATATGCAAATTCAGATTGGTTCCATTAAAAATTCCTATAAAATGATAGTTGGAATAAAAAATTTTGCATCTAGCCCAAAGCAAACCTCACAGATAGTATCAAGTATTGAGAATTCCATAGAGGAAGATTTTTTTGTTCAACAGGCGGAGAAAATAATAGATAAAATAATAGATAGTAGAATTGAGTCGCCTGAAAACCTAAACTGGCTTCATCTAGTACCAGCAAGTGTAAAAACTTATAATATAGAAATCATTGAATCCAGACTATATGATGGTAAAGCAGGAATAGCCATTTTACTTGCAGCAATGAGTAAAATATCAAAAAAAAAGAATTATAAAGATCTGGTACATAAAATCTTTAATCCTTATAAAAGCTCTTATTATAAAAATCAGTTATCATGTCTAGAAAAAAGAATGAATTTAGGAATCGCTTCAGGACTTGGAGCAATAATATATTCTTATGCTTTATCAGGAAAATTTTTGAATGAGAATAAATTTAATGAAGAAGCATTAAAAATAATTCCTAAGCTAAGCAGTGAATTAATTGATAATGATACTATCCTTGATATTATTGGTGGTAGTGCAGGATTAATACTAAGTTTGCTGGCACTTTACAAAGAAACTAAAAGTGAAGAAACTCTCTTACTTGCAATATGTTGTGGTAAACATTTATTAAAAAATCGGTTCAAAAGCAAAAATGGCTTAAGAGCTTGGAAACATTCTGAGATTTTAACTATTGAAGAACAGCCTTTATGTGGATTTGCACATGGTGCTTCTGGTATAGCCTATGCATTAATAAAATTATTTAAAGTTACAGCTATCAAGGAATTTCTTGATGCAGCCGAAGAAGCAATATTGTATGAAGATAGTTTTTTATCTAATGATATAGATCAATGGCCTGATTTGAGAGAATGTAGCGCAGCTAGTGGAATAATGAAGCTTACTAATGCATGGTGTCATGGTGCTTCAGGAATTTTAATAACCAGAATGGAAGCACTTTCTTGCCTTAATAAAGAAAAAATGAATGATGATATTGATAGAGCACTTAAAATAATAATTAATACTTCTTCAAATACAGATCATTTATGTTGTGGTGCTTATGGAAGGATTGATGTTTTATTAACAGCATCAAGGAAGCTTTCTAGACCGGATTTGCAAAAAAAAGCATTAGAACTTGCTACTAGTGTCTATAATAAAAATAAATTAATAGGTAGAAATTTGATTTTAAAAACAAAATACCCTAATCCTGAATTTTTTGAAGGAATGTCTGGAATTGCATATACAATGTTAAGGCTGTCAAGTAAAGAAGAAATGCCATCAGTATTATCATTAGATATTTAAAAACGAAATAAAAAGAAAACTTTATAATCGGGACCACCCTTTCAAAGGGTGGTTTGTTCTTACACCCTATAATTGGTACGGAAACGATTAGATGAAAACTTGGGATGATTAGTGTGAAACTCAAGTGCTATATATCTATATAACACCCAAATAAGATTGAACAAAATATAGTCCTAGCTGACACATTTGCCTACTAGCATTAGATGAAAATGTAGAATTACTATCTTTCATGCTGTTATTTCCCATATCAGTAATCACTGGTCCTGGAATTGATTCATTCAAACACTCAAATATAATTACATATAAAAACTTCTCAAAGATTATCTTATAAAAGGAATTTCACTATTTCACTATTAATTAAATCTGCTTGCTCATGATTAATACCATGACCAGCATCTTTAATAAGCTTAAAATTCAAATTATTTTTCTTCAAATCATCTATAGATTTTGGATAATTCGTAAGTCTATCATATTCACCAACTAGAAATAACGCTTTTTCTCTCAATATTAAAAAATCTTGTTCATCAAATTTAATATATTTGTGATACATCATAGAACGATTATTGAAATATTTCAGCAATAAATTCCAGTGATTTAACAAGTTCTCATTCTTTTCAAATACATCAGAAGTTGGCGCGCATAGCTTTCTTAATAGCTTCTTAGTACTTTTTTCACTTTGAAAAAGTGCTTCTGGCATAAAAACTGTCATCATTTTGAACATATTAATTGTTACTCCACCTGACATGCAAACAATTTTTTTTACTCTATTTTGATGTAACTTTTTCTCTCACCAACTCTATATTATTGTTTTCCAAAGCACACTCTCCTCTTAAATTATTGGTATAGATAGTTAAAGACTCTCTTTTAAATTTTACTTTCAATACAGTTAAGAACCCTTTTACTTAAAATACATAATATAATCTTGTAGTAAAAATTATCGAGGTGAATAGAATGGCTTTTTCAGATAGAGAACTTCTAGCAAGAATACTAAAATGTGAAGCTGGTGGAGAAGGGGAAATTGGTATGAAAGCAGTAGCAACTTCTATCATGAACAGAGTTAGAGTATCTTATGGTGAATATCACAGGGTTTGTCAAGGTGATATCAGAAAAGTAATTTATCAAAAGGGACAATATGATTGTATGCGTTCATACCTAGGTGGTGTAGCAAATCCTCAAACCATATGGGCAAATCCTCCAGAACAAATACATTACGATATTGCTGATTGGGCTCTTGCTGGAAATAGATTATACCCAATTGGTTATTCACTATGGTATTTTAACCCTTATGCTCCCTGTCCATACACTTTCCCACAGAATGGATCAGGTAGTTTTCAAACAAAAATTTTACATCATTGCTTTTATAATCCTACATCTTTCTATTATACTACTTAAAATTAATTTTCAAGGAGGTTTATTTATGTATCAAAGATACTATTATGATTGTTTTCCACCATGTTACCTAACAGGTAGGCAGATTTCAGACTCCAACACTAATTCACAAAATATTATTCCTGAAACATCAGGTACAGCAGCACCAAATCAAATACCTGCTCGAATGCCAATGTTACCTTCAGATTTTGAACAGGCACCAGGCTCCCCAACCACTTTAGACACCCAATATACACAAGGCTACCTAAAAACGAAAATAGGTAAAAAAGTACGAATATCTTTTCTTCTTGGAACAAATACATTTCAAGATAGAACTGGAACACTTCTGGAAGTAGGTATAAGTTACGTAGTTATTCAAGATATTGATACAAATACTCAAACACTTTGCGATATTTATTCAATTAAATTTGTTACCTTTTATTCCTAATCTTTGAAATTTATTTTGATGTACAACATATTATTAATACGGCTGCACTTCGGTGCAGCTTTTATATTGGAACATTGTATTTTAGAGCGTAAACTGTTGTACCTTTAATAGTTACATATGCCTCTAATATTTACTATTTTGGGACATTGAAGAATTTTTTGAATCTAAAAGGCTTTTAATGTAATTAACTCCATTGAGAGCCTTTTAAATATTACTTTCTTAATATTACTTTCTTAATATTACTTTAGTAAAGAGTAGGAACCGGGTAACATGCAACTTGATCAATTAATTCTGGATCAAACCCATAGAACGTCCAATTTCGTCCAGTCCATATATATCCTGAAACTTCGCCATATTCTATTCTTGTAGGATAAAACCAGAAAGGTTTTCCATATTTAGGCCATACATACGTATATGATTGTACACAGTCAATGATATATGAAACTCTTGGTTTTTTGGGGATAGTTGTTGGCGGCGGGGAACTCGGAGGTCCGAATTGCCTCATATGATTTCACTCCTTTAAAAAATCCTTTGCACTCATAATATGATTGAAGGTATACTGTTGTTAATAAATATTATTATTTGTCTAATTCATCTTTTCCTGCGGTAAAACTTAACTATTTATTTTTTAAACTCTTTTTAAGATTTCCGCCAACATTAAATTGATTTCTCACTTTTTTATGTAATAAAGGATACTTATTAATATAAAATAGAGATATTAGTTATCATCTTACATAAATTTCATATAATATATAGCATATAATTTTTCAGGGGGTAAACCATGTATTGTTACACCTACGTAGATCAATTCCCATGTACTTTTAACGAACTTCAATTATGGACTCACATTTCAAGCGAGCATCCAATTTTCCTGAAGACTGTTGCAGCTCTTTCAAATGTTAACATTTCAAAGGTTACTGAGAATAAACTCGATGATATTCACAAAATGTTTTTAACATTATATAATAAGGTAATATATCTAAAAAAAGCTGTTGATAGCAATCATGTAATATATGATCAACATATTTTAGATATAAAAAGATTAATTGATGAATTTATACTTTATGATACTCATGCTATATCATTTTATCCACATCTATTTAATTTTGGAACAGAAAACAAAGCTTGGATAGAATTGATTAAGCATATTATTAATGAGCAAAATTTTATGCTTGAATTATTTAGAGATTTAAGGAGACAAATAAGGTAACTTCTGCTCAAATTTAGATCTTGATTCCTCCTACCTTCATAAATCATATGCTTAATGAACTAGATGAATATATTTTCATTCTAAATGAATTGATGATAAGAAATATTCCTTCAGAAAGGTTGATGTTTGTGAAGTTATTGCGCTCTTATTTGTTTTTTGATATTATCCTGTTGTGAACTGTTACTTTCTGCACTTGACGTACTTGTAGGAGGAGCTTTAATTGGATTTTTCGCTGGATTTGAGTTGCAACCTTATAAAGTGATTAATATGTGACCATGTTAATTGCTGCTACAGTGTAGCGACAATCTCTTCTTTTTGAAATGCTTCATAAAATTCACTTATTCCCTGTAGCAAATCCTCCTTCTCTATTAGCAGCTAATTTTTGATTGACTGCTTTAATTCATTAGGTATACTTAAATTCACCTCATAATAATAACACTATATAGTTTGTGACCAAGGATAGTATATTTTAAACTTTTTTAAATCTAAGTTCACCTCTTGCACCTACTAACAATTAATTACCAAAGTGATACTTTAAGAGTGTAAAATCACTTTAATGATCATATTTCAATACTTTTTTATTCTTTGTTTATTATTTTTTACTTTAGTGATAATATAGTAATATAGGTGAAATTTTTGAGAAGGAGATAATAACCATGAATAATACCGCTGAAAATAAGTTTTATACTTATGCAGATTATAAAAATTATCCTGAAAATGAGAGAGTTGAAATAATAGAAGGTCAAATTTACGCAATGTCAGCAGCTCCATCAAGAATACACCAAGGAGTTATAATAGAATTAGCATCAGAGATAAGGAATTATATAAAATCAAATAATGGCTCATGTAAGGTATATCCTGCTCCATTTGATGTCCTTCTTGATGGTAATAAAAACCTTGATGATTGTAAAAATATTGTTCAGCCTGATATATCAGTTATCTGTGATAAAAGCAAATTAACTGATAAAGGCTGCGTTGGTGCACCAGATATGATTATTGAAGTAGTATCACGTTTTAATCCTTCCAGTGATTATGTAAGAAAATTAAATTTATATGAAATGTATAAAGTCCAAGAATACTGGATAGTAAATCCTATAGAGCAGACTATTTTTGTATATATTTTAGATGATAATATGCACTATGCATCTCCTAAAGCTTACACCTTTAAAGACAAAATAAAGGTTGGTATATATAATAATCTTGAGATTGACTTTAACAGTTTGGATTTATAATTAACCACAACAAAATTGCTGTGGTTAAATAGCTCAGCGAGATTTTAATTACTCATAGTGGATACTATATTAACAGTGTCCACTATTAATACATAAAACTCATTATCTTGATAATCTGTTAAAACATTTACCTTATCACCTAATTTTTAACTATTTTCACATAGCAGAACGACCATCTTCACGAATCAAATATTCGTTTCCATCTTGATCTTTAAATGAGAACATTTTTCCATACGGCATTTTCATAACTTCTCCTACTTCAACACCATTTGATTTCATTTGGCTATATGTGCTATCTAAATCAGTAGTACTTAAAATTATAGATGGATGTTCTACATTTGTTGATGGGTTTTGAAGCCTCATTAAATTCTTATCATATAGAACAAAGGTAGTGAATTCACTTTCACTAGGACCAACTTCCACCCATTTCATGTTAGGCCCCATTGGCTGTTCAAATTTTACTACAAAGTCTAACTTTTCAATCCAAAACTTCTTAGCCTCATCTTGGTTATTTACGTATAATGTTATTTTACCAATTTTATTAATCATTAGCATTACCTCCAATAAAAATCAAATAATAAACTTATTATATAGTATTCAATCAATAATTATACTATTTTATTTAGTACCAAAGATTATGCTTATAATTTTATTTTAAGATATTTTTTTACATTCTGCTTAATAACAGGAAAATGTGATATAATAAAAAATTTATTTTGAGCATCTTAAAAAAATATAATAAATTCTTTAGAACCTTATAAACTTGCATTCCATATATTATTTACTGAAACTAATAAAAAAAAGAGGACATATATGGCATTACTTTTATCTGCATTATTGTTTAGCATATCTTCAAATCTAGATAACCTAGTTGTAGGAATAGCCTATGGAGTTAAAAAAATAAATGTTGGGATAATTCCCAACTTATTAATAGCTATAGTAACATCTACAGGAACACTTTTGTCCATGTCACTCGGATTATACATTGCAAAATTTTTACCTCACCATTTATCTAATAGTTTAGGTGCTTTTATTATTGTTATTTTGGGGGTATATTTTATAATCCAAAGTATAATAAAACTTAAAAATAACACTATATCAAAAGAACTTGCCTTGAAAAATATTAATGATATGGTTGAATATGCTGAAAAATCAGATTTAGATAACTCTGGTGATATAAGTATTAAAGAATCCCTTTTAGTAGCATTTGGACTGACTTTCAACAATTTAGGAACTGGAATAGCTGCTAGTATAACAGGAGTCAGTATTGTATTTACAGTTGTATTTACATTTATATTAAGTGTACTTACAATTATGTTCGGTCAAGCTTTAGGTAGTAATGTACTAGGTAAATTTTCAGGTAAATATGCACCATTATTTTCAGGAATATTGCTGATAATACTTGGTATTATTGAATTTTTTAATTAACTTTATAGAAGTTAGCAGTATAAATAATTCAATAATATTCACTAATAAGTGTTTGCTCTGCTAAACAATTATTAACAAATTTAGGAAGGTGGAAATTTGATACCTTCCTTTCTTACAAAAACTAAATATATCTCTACTACTTATTTTTATTTCCAATCATATTATAAATTTCTTCTTTCAATGCTTTTAGTTGACCCTCTTTCTATACTATTTTTCACTTTTATCAAACAAACCTTGCATTATCTTTTTTCTTTTACAATATGGTTCATATTTATTTGTTTTGTGAAATTCTATACATTCGGTACATTTACCATGCCTTTCACACTTTTTTTTCTTACAGCTACATTTTTCTAATCCATTCTCTAACATCTCTTTTATCCCCTTTAATAAAATATTCTTTAGAATACATTAAATTACGATATTATCCTCAATAACTCTAAATTCGATATATCTATTTCCATAATATAACTATTGTTTTGTAAATATCAGATTCAATACTTGCTCAGTAATATAAGTCTCACCATTAATCACATCTATTTTATAACTATCAAGCACCTGTTTATCAATAGTATTTGCTATGCTCAAATATTTTTCTGTTCTATTACTTGAAAATCTTATTTCTGAACCGAAGAATTTTATTAGTTTAAATTTATATTTTTCAGCTAATTCAATAAACTCACCTTTTGTATAAAATTTTACATGTCCATCATCTTTCATCTGCATATATGTATCTACAAATCTAATATCATCATTTTCATTTGGTGTAGGGTCTGAAATAAAAAATAATCCACCAGATTTTAATACTCTGCTTATCTCTTCAAAGGTTTTATTAATATTAGGAAAATGATGTAATGCGTATCTTGTTACAACATAATCAAAGACATTATTTTCAAAAGGAAACGTTACTCCATTGTAATCTACAAAATTTAAGTTCTTTAATTTCATATTATAAGCTTTTTCTCTATCTTGAATTAATGTATTAACCGCTATATCTAATCCTATTACTTGACTTTGACTATTAATTTCAGCTATTGGAAATGCTAAATATCCACTGCCTGTTCCTAAATCAAGTATTTTGCTTTTAGGGGCGATATCTAAACTATTTAGAATTACGTTTAAATGTTTATCATCACCAGTACGACCTTCCATATAATTTTTCTTAGCAAAATCTTCATCAAAGCCTTTTCTTGCCTTTTCAATAATTTCTTTCTCATTCATATATATCACCTAAATTCCCATAATATTTTCAAATCTCATACTACTTACATTTCGGCCTTCATTTTAAGTTCAAAGATAATTAGAGTATTTTTTAACCAATCAGTATGTAAAAATACTAACATTCAAGTAATATAGCACCTGAAGTTAATCCTCCGCCGAATGCTGTTAAAACAATTAAATCTTCTTTTGATAACATATTATTTCTATTCATTTCATCGAGTGCAATAGGAATAGTACCTGATGATGTATTTGCAACTTTTTCTATATTAATAAAAAATCTATTAATATCAAGATGCATTAACTTAGCAGCAAACTCTGTCAATCTTTTATTGGCTTGATGTGGAACAATAAACTTTATATCATCTAATGAAACATTTCCTTTATTTAGAACAGTCTTTCTATTATTAAAATTTCAATCAATTTCAAGAGGAAACATTACGATATTGCATTCTGCTTCACAGCTCACACTTCAATAAAATTATATCACTTACGCCTATAAATTCAATATTTTTCCACCGATATTTATTCTACACTAAAAAACTTCTGAAATAATCAGAAGTCTATTAGTTGATATATTTCATTATATCAGTATAAATTTTATATTATAACATAGGTTTTACTTGATTTCCTTAGAATAGCAGATTGTACGTTTATAGCTATACCGAGTATTCAACCTCAAACAGTTCTGGTTTAGTATTTTTTATAGATTCAATTTGGTCCTTTCCTCCCCATTCTTCAAATAATCTTTTTCCTTCACGTTTGATTTCATTTACAGTCCTAGGATTACATGGGCCTTCTCCTGATTGTGTAAATATGATATACATAACACCATCTGGCATACCCCCGCTCTTAGGATTGGAATCTATACCTAAATCATCTGCAAGTGCCATAGAACCTATTCCAAGCTCATTATCTGGTCCTAAGTCTGCAACTTCTGCATATGCTATTTTACCATTACGAATATTTAATACTGCAGCTATATCTCCAAGTTTTGCACCCATAAGTTTATGAGAAGGTAATGTAATATATGGAATAGTTCTTGAATTTACATACCTTTCTGGATCATCCTCAGACTTGCTACAATCTGAAAGATAAGTTGTAGAAATATAATATCCTTTTGTAGTTCCATTCTTTTGTATAAGTGGATTCCCTGTTGGAGTACCTGTATCAGTAACTAATCCCCACCAGTTGCCATCCTCACCCGCATTTTGTTTAAAATCAAGACCTATATCATTATTTGCATGGTATGCATCAGGAGCCCCATCAGCAGTTACTGCAATTTTACTAAAATAGAATATTACTTTATTTTTGCTTGCAATGTTCCATACTATTATTTCCTTATTCAAGCCAGTATCGTATACAGAATTAACTTTTTGAATATTATTACTTATTTCGAGTTCTTTTGTATTTTCCATTCTAAAATATTTATTATATAATTTTTCAGGAATAAAAAGTGGCTGACCTATATATATTATTCCATTTATCAGTGAATTAGCCCTTATTATTTCCCATATTGGAATGTTAAATCTCAAGCTAATTAAATATAAACTATCATAAGGTTGAACAAAATACAACATAATCTACTATTCCCCCCAATTCTTATTATAACATGACTTAACATGTTTTTTTAACTGCTGATTTCCGCCCCATTTGTCAAATAAATTTTTCCCAGCTTTCTCTATTTGTCCAACGCTTTTACGTTCTCCATTACCTGAATTTGGAAATACAATGTATATTATATTGTCAGGCTGATATGCTTGTTCACCATTTTGTGATATAGTATCTATATCCAGTCTCCTTGCAAGTTCATAAGATCCTTCTCCTATTGTACCTACTAATAGTGTAGATTTAATTGCAACTGTATTCTCTTCTTTATTATGTGGTTTACCCCAATCAGCAAAAATAGCAAATGATGATTTCCAATTAACAGTATTAATAACTATTCCAAAATCCCCAAGTTTTGCCCAATTTGTATTCTTAGGCAAAACAAGGAAAGGTATTGTGTTTGTATCCACAAAACCTAATGAGGTGTTCGACCCTTCATCTATGGCCATTTTACTCATATAAAAAATTGCTGCTTTATGGATGTATATATCTACATCTGTTCTATGATTTGGCTTAGGAGCCACACGCCAATCTTTGAAAACAGCAATTTGCTCTGCTTCTTTAGCTACTTCAGAATAGATTCCTTGATTTTCATCTTTTCCCATCCCATCAAAAGTCTGTTCTGCTATTATTAATACTTGCCCAACCTTAAGCTTGTCATTTATTAAGTTATTTAATTTCATTATTTTCTCTACACTCATATTAAATTTTTTTGCAATAAGATACAATGAATCATTTTGCTTCACGACATATTTCAATTTTAATGCTCCCTATAAATTTATCATAATATTATTATATTAATATATTTTAAATTGGTACTATTAAATTCATACGATATAATATAAGCATGATGAATGAAGTTAAATTATCTGGATAAATATCTGGTCATGGATTATTTGCCAAATTATATTCTTCCATAGCTTTCTATATTTTTCTTTAGTATCATTTAAATTGCTCATTTTTCCTTCCAAAATAAAAAAAGAGCCTTAGCTCCTAATAATTAACTGTAAATAAAAAACATAAAATCTGACATGCTTATATACAAATATTTATATAATCTTTTGTTATAAATTTAGGGAAATCTCTACAATACTTAATGGTTTAGGAAAAATAAATACCACCATACCAAGTAGAAGAAAACTTGAAATTATACTCATAATTTTATTTGCTATTTTGGAAAATCTATTATTAACTACATTCCAATCTCCCCATTTATTAATTATAAGCAATGCCATTCCAACTATAAATATCGTTTGAATAAGTAAATGAAACAAGTATCCTACATTATTAATCATATATTCCTCCACAGCATTTCTTCACAAACTACTGATTAGTAATTTTTATTTTTTGCTCCAGGTTCAAAGTTATCTTTGCACCACTTTATAAAATTATCTGAATGTAATAAATAAGTTTTAGCAGTATTTTGCGTAAGATAGCCTGCTCTTAAAGCTTCATTTACTTCTTGCTCATATTTTTTATAAAGATTCTCTAATTCTTTTATAAATTCAGCACTTGCCTTCATTTAAAGCTCCCCCTAACTATACTTAGATTACTTCTATTATATACCTTTGTATTTTTTAGCCAGTAAACTAATATAATAAATACCTCCGTTGTACTAGTAACACCGAAGAATGCACTCCATTACTCCACAATAGATTATATTAGACTTTAAAAATCTAGTATAATCTATTGTGGTTTTCATTAATCATTACCTTTTCCAAATAATTTTTCTATTTCACAAGCTGGAAGTGGTTTGCTGAAATAGTAACCCTGAATATAATCACACTTTCTTTCATTAAGAACTAAAAGCTGTTCCTTTGTTTCTACTCCTTCTGCTACAACTTTTAATTCCAGGCTGTGAGACATTTCAATAATGTTATTTATAATTGATTCTTCCTTTTGATTTGAAGTAATATTATCTATAAAAGACTTATCAATCTTTAAAGTGCTTATTGGTATCTTCCTCAAATAACTTAGTGAAGAATAGCCTGTTCCAAAATCATCAAGAGCAATTCTTATTCCCATATCCATTAATTTTCTTAATATAGCTATACTAGAATCAAGTGATTCCATAAGAACTGATTCTGTAATTTCAAGTTCAAGAATTTTTGGATCTAAACCTATATTATTGATAACTTCTTCAATATATTCATGTAAATTAAGCTGTTGTAAGTCAACTGAAGAAATATTAACACTTAAACTTTTAAACTTATAACCTTTCTCAATCCATTTTACCGCCTGTTTGCAAGATTCCTTAATTATCCATAGACTTATTTTAGTTATATGACCATACTCTTCAGCTATAGGGATAAATTCTAATGGAGATATAAGACCTAATTCTTTACTATTTAACCTAAGCAAAGCCTCAAATCCAAATATAATATTGTTTTGTGCATCATATTGAGGCTGATAATTAATTATAAACTCATCATTTTCAATTGCTTTTCTCAGTATTCTTTCAATCTGTGTTTTTCGTTTAAGTTTTAAATACATATCTTGATTAAATAGTTCAACTCTATTTTTTCCTGATTCTTTTGCTTTATACATTGCAGCATCTGCATTTTTCAAAATGGTATCTGTATCCATTCCATCTTTAGGATATAAAGCTATTCCTATACTTACTGTTACATAAATCTGCTTTCCATCAATTTTACAAGGCTGATTAACCAATTCCAAAAAACTTTGAGCATATGCTCTCACTTCTGCTTCATCTGAATTATGATGGAGCAAAATAAATTCATCTCCTCCTAATCTACATAAAACATCTTCTGACTTTATCCAGCTTTTTAATTTTTTTGCTAAATAAATAAGTAATTTGTCACCATAATTATGACCCATTGTATCATTTATATTTTTAAAATTATCTAAATCTATAAATAAAACAGCACCTTTTGAACTATTATCATTTATCGATTTCAAAAGTTCGTTTAATTTATTAATAAAGAATGTTCTATTTGGGAGCTCAGTAAGAGAATCATAATAAGCCATAAATTTTATTTTTTCTTCTGAAAATTTTCTATAAGATATATCTGTAATAGAACCTGCAATTTTTACAGCCTTATTTTCAGAATTCTTTATAGCCATTCCTCTTGATAAAAGCCATACATATTCCCCATTATTCTTATTAAACCTAAATTCAGATTTATAAACTGTTGTCACATTATTAATATGATCATTAAAATCTTTTAATACTGTATCAATATCTTCTGGATGAACTTTATCTTTAATAAAACTTATTATATCAACATTATTATCAATATGATATCCACAAATATCATATACTTTATCTGATACAAAAAACTCTCCTGTCTTTAAATCATATTCCCAAATGAAAGCATTAGCACATTCTAAAGCTAATTTATATCTTTCATCACTAATTCTAAGTGCTTCTTTACTATTTGATAGCTCATCAAATTGTAACCTTAAATCTTCTTCTGTTGCCAGCAGTTCTTCATATACAGTATTTAATTCATCATAATTATTGCTCATCTGGACAATCATATTATTAAAAGATTTCCCTAAATCTCCAAATTCGTCCTTAGTAGTAATATTGGCTTTGACAGATAAGTCTCCATTTCCTGCTGCTTTCATTAAAGGAGTTAGCTCTACAATTGGCTTTGCTATCCTTTTTGTAAGAAAATAACAAAGGACTGTTGCAATCAATAATGAAATAATAGTTATTTCAAGTATTAAATAGCCTATTCTATCTGCCTTATTTGTTAGTTCAGTCTTTTCAACTACTGAAGCTATTTTCCAACCAGTATAAGGAGATGTATACACATTTATAAAAACATCTTTTCCATTAATTATTGTTTCAAAATTTCCATTATCTTCACTTATTAATTTATCTACACTGACAAGTGACTTATTACTAATTTCACTAGTTCCTTCTATTTTAGTTTTTAGTTGTGAAATATTTTTAAAATTCAAACTAGAATCAGGATGAGCTAAGATAGTACCATCTTTTGTAAATATAAATATATATCCACTATTACCAATCTTAATATTTTTTATCATCTCCGATAATTTTTCTAAATTCACATCAACTCCTACTGCTCCAACAATCTCTCCAGATTCATTCTTTACTGCTTTAGAAGCAGTAATAAGTATCTTACTAGTATCAACTGCAGAAACGTATGGTGCTGTAATCATTGATTCGTCTGGATTATCTAAAGCTAGAGAATACCATGGTCTTAACCTAGGATCAAATGTGCTTGACTTTATTCCATCCGGCCACCTAATATAACCTCCCCATTTAGTTCCAAGGTATACATATGTCGCTTGTGGATGCGTTGTTCCGTAACCTTCCAAGTAATTATAAATAGAACTTTCTATTCCTGGAATTTGCTTTGAATATTTGCCCTTTAATTCTATATCTGGTACCTTAGATAGAGGTAATATGGATTGATCAGCTTTTTTTATATCAGTAAAAGTTGCTATAAAATTGATATTTTCCTTTAATTGTTTAATATTATTAGATATAGTATTATCTATCTGTACCATTTGAACTCTTGTATCTGAATACAAATCATTTTTTAATGAATTGTACACATAATTATAAATACTTAATGATATTAGAATAGATGTTATTAAGATAATTGCTACAAAATATATAAATATTTTTATTCTAAAAGTAAGCTTCATATCTAAAACTCCTTAATTCTTCATATTCTTATTGGAGTATGTTATTTAATATATAATTAAAACTAATATTGTCAAATTATAATATATATTAATTATATATTTTACCATCTATTCTACTAACTTTCAATATTTTATTTCTTTACATATCCACTTAATCTACATCAAATCCTTGCGACGTATTCCTACTATACACTCCATATGTGTTGTGGCAATATGATAATACTATTACACGATTGAAATACGTTTTAAGAGTGTAGAGTAAGCGGTGGAACACATACCATACAGCTTAAAAAGCAGCTTCACATAAACCTGCGAAGCTGCTTTTTCTTAATAAAATATTCCCAGTAATCTATAAAGCTGATTTTCCTGATAAAATTGGTCTTCCGTCTCTATAAGTGTTTGGATGCATATCAATGTACTCTATCCCTAATTTATAAACATATTGCCAAAGTTCTTCATTAATTTTCTCTTTTTTCTTTTTTAAGACGTCAATATCATCAGTTATAAACTCTCCAATAATCGGACTATATCCTCGCCATGTATAATCACAATTTACTCCTGGTGTAATATCTCTTTGAAATTTATCACCTCTAAAATAGGTATTAATACTTATAAGCCTTGACCTCTCATCAAGACTATAAAGTTCTACATACCTATCTGGAAATTTAAGAAGTACAACACAATCAATATCTTCAGAATATGCTGCGACAATTAAAGGTTTTTTTGATATAACCACTGCTGGCTGACTATCACCAAAAAGTAAATGCTCTTGTATCTTCCTTATTTCATTATATCCAATTGATTTTGTTCTAATAGCTCCAATAACTAATGCTTTAACCCCAAACAAATCAGGTCTTTTTTGATGGTTACATTTTATCATTGTGAAAAGTAATGAACTAGCATACTTATTTTTCAGCTAGTCCATTTAGTACTCTTCTTACTGCATTATTACAATTTTACAGTATTAAGTTTTATTAATGTTATTGATTTAACTATATTCTGATATTACTATTTTTTTATGCAGTTAACTGAAATATAGTTTTGAATCTTAGGTTATTCAATCTCCAACCTAATATTGAAATTTTGTTGTATAAAATCAATACTAAAAATTTCAGTTTCTACCTAAACTTCTATCTGCCTCAATTTGAAGTTGTATGGTTTCCGGCCCCATATACTTTTGTGCAATCTTAAGAATTTGTTTGTCGTTGCCTAACATTTCCAATACAGTAATTGAAAAAATGTTAATTAAATGCTCATCTTCACAATTAGATACTTCTTCAAAATAATTAAAAATACCTTTTAATAGCTTAATGTTTTTATTCTCAATTATTAACTTAATAATTTCGGGCATAAAAATATCTTCTATTACAACAGTTTCTAATAGCAATCCATACTTTTCTATAGAATCTTTATACTTATTCTTTGTTGATGGCAAAAATTCTAGCATTACTCTAAAAAATTCTTCTGATTGTTTGCTCATATCTTACACTTCCCCTATTTAAAA
>JAUZPN010000120.1 GCA_030705885.1 Bacillota bacterium
ACCCCCGACCCACTGGTTCGTAGCCAGGTACTCTATCCAACTGAGCTACTATCGCAGACAACATTATTATATTATCACAGAAAATTATAAAAATCAATTTTTTTATATAATTTTTTTATATATTCATTCATACTATCCTTAGTTGCAAACTTGTCTAGCCTGTCCTGTCATTTTTGTATTCCAAGCAGATCTTCTGTTCTCTCATTCATGTACTTATAAGAATCATAAACTCCCTTATTATAAAACTCTGGTGATAATTCATCAATAATAAAATCTAAAATAAGCCCTGCTGCTAAATCACCTAACTCTTCATCTCGTTCGTTTTGAAAATAATATTTGACTTTTTCGACCATATTCTGCCTTACTTCATTACTAAGTTCTATTTTATTTTTATTATTTTTTTTCATAATATATCTACTCCTTACTTGTCTTTGATTATAACTTTACTATCCTTGGTCACAAAGTTCCAATAAATTTCAAAAGAAGCTTCTACTTGCTATCATTCACAAATTAATTGAAACTAAATGTGACGATGAAAGTATACAATTATATATTATACATATCCATAATAAAAAGTATATAAATAATTGATAAAATATATATTTTATTAATTACAATATTATTATTGTATTTTTCATATCATTAGCCTAACATTTAATCGACAATTTAATCTGAATTAACAAATCAAACTTAAATTTATTAATTTTTGCATAAAAATAAGTTCATACGACAGTTTTATATTTTTTTTGATAAAATTATATATCCTTGAAGGACTTTTTAATTTAATGTCGAATATTATTATAAAACATATTAATGTTAATATTATATTATAGGAGGTATTTTATGTACAAAATAGAAATCAACAATATTAAAAAAACATTTTATTTAACTTTTTCGGGAATATTCACACCTGATGAAGTCGACAATTTCCTTAAAGAATATAGCTCAAAGGTATCTTCCATACCTTCAAATGAGTATAAGTTAGTTGCAGATACAACTAACCTGCGTGTATCAAAGCAAGAGATGCTGCCATTAATGAAGAATTGTATTGCATTATACATGCAGACTCCATTTCAAAAAAGATATGCAGTTGAAGGTGATTCAATTATCACTAATATGCAAATGAAAAGAGTATGCAGTGAAGCAAATGCTGATATTCATTTTATCAAAAACACTAATGAAATTTAGAAAAAAAGCCATTGGAGAATCAACTCCAATGGCTTTTTTTAAAATTGATATAAAACTGCTCCCATAGAATATCCACAACCAACAGAACAAAAAATTATCTTATCGCCTTTATGAATCTTTCCAGATTTTATTGCTTCATAAAAAGCAAAAAAAGGACTTGTACACCCTGTATATCCATATTTATCTCCAACAAATGTTTGTTTATCTAAACCAACACCAAGTTTTTCCATCGTAACCTCAACATCAGCTTTTGAAAACTGTGAAAAAAGGAAATGAGATACATCGTGTATATCTATGTTATTTCGTTCTATCATTTTTATTATTAATTTTTTCCATTCATCAGAAAAATAACTTACATCATGAGGAATCCAATTTATTTTCTTTTTATTTTCATCTATATTTTTATCAAATACATGTGAAAGGCCACATTCTGGAAACAAAATTTTATCAGATAATTGAGAACCAGTTTTATAATTTGAATCAATAACTCCTTTTATTTCATCATCAAACTCTTTTGTGAGAATAAATGCTGCAGCACCATCAGCTGAATTAGGATATGTTATTTCATCATCTTCCTTACGTATAGCACTTACAAGCAGTGCACCAACAACAAGTGCTTTTTTTACATATGGATTTTGCTTCATATATCTGCTAACAGTATCAAGTGCGGAAATCATTCCTATACAATTGCTGTTAAGATCATATACAATTTCAGCATTAGCAGCATTTAGTAATTTATTTAACATCAATGCATTTGATGGCATTATATATTCTGGTGTATCAGAAACGCATACAATCATATCTATTTCATCTGCACCAATTTCGCATTTCTTCAAAACTTTTTCAGCCGCAGCTGCCCCCATAGTTAGTATATTTTCCTCATTAGGATCAGCAAGATATCTACTCTCTCTGCCTAAATGTTTTAACAATCCAGCGATATCTTTACCTTGTTTCTTAAAATGGTCAATAAAAAAGTCATTTTCTACCTTTTTACTTGGATGATAAATTTCTACATTTTTAATTACTACATTTTCAAGCATACAACAACACCCCCAACTTTTTTAATATACATCTATTATTTTACAACAAATTGTGCGGTATTGTATGCTTTTTTAAAAAAATTATCATATTATATTAAAATATAAATATTAAAAGCAAAATGTGTAGAAATTATACTCATTAATTTTAAAATCATCACTGACCATTAAGTCAAAAATTAATTTATATATTTCTTAAGATCTGCAAGGTTAAGTAAACTAATATCCACCTCAGGCTTGCCAATGCATCTAGTTTTAATAAAATCTCCATGACTGTCTGAGCCGCAGGTTATTATTAAATTATTTTTTCTGCACCAATTTGCACATTCCTCAGATATTATTCTGCTGTGATTTGGATGAAAACATTCAACGCCTTCAATTCCTAATTCAACAAATTGACTCAGCCTTTTTTCTACTGCCTCGTCACATTTTGAATAGTATGGGTGAGCTAGAACAGGCACACCACCTGCTTTTTCAACTATCTTTACCACCTCTTCTGGCGAAGGAAATATAGGAAACTCTAGAATATTTTCGTTTTTTGAAAGCTTTTCAAAAAAATCATTTACATCTTTGCATATTTCATAATCTATTAAATAATTTAGAGCTTTCCATCCGCCCCTTTGAGTGTCAAATGTATATTTCTCATATTCTTCAAGGCTTAATTTATAACCTCTTTCTATAAGCCCTTTTATTGCTTCAGTATCCTTATGTTCCAATTTCATTCTGTTTATTTTTATAAATTCATTAAATTCATGATTTTGAATATCTATACCAAATCCAAGTATATGAATTCCCTCTCCATTAAATGTGCTGGATATTTCAACACCACTTAAAAACTTCAGCCTGTTTTGTCTGCATATTTCCTTACAAGTTTCTACATTAGAAATTTCATCATGGTCTGTCAGTGATATTAATTCAACACCTTTTTCTTTAGCTATACTAACAATTTTTTCAGGTGTCCAAGTTCCATCAGATGCATTGCTATGAATATGCAAATCACATTTTCCGTTAAAAGGTAACATTTTATCACCATCCTTTAAAAATAAATACTCTCCTCTCCTAATATAGGAGCGAGAGTATTTATATCATTAATTTTTAATAATTTTCATTGTATACGTTATCTTTAAGCTTCCTTTTTTACCTGTTCAAATAATTTTTCATAACAATAAGTGATAATATCACTTCTTTTAATTATTCCAATAAATATATTTTTGTCATCCACAACAGGTACAAAGTTTTGATTTATAGATACTGCAACTAAATCTTCTATATTTGAATCAATATGCACAGGTTGATTTTTCATTCTCATTGGAACATCAGAGATTTTAATTTGTTCTGTATCTTGAAAATTAAAGTCTAATGTATTTTTCAACTTCCAAAGTAAATCTCCTTCTGTTAATGTACCCACATACCTTCCCTTTTCATCTAATATTGGGATAGCTGTATATCTATGATATTCCATCCTTTCAAGTGCTTTTCTCATACTTGAATTTAATTTTTCATAAACAAGCTCTTTTTTTGGTGTTAAAAAAAATGCAATATTCATATTTTTCTCTCACTTTCCTCACAACAAATATTTTATATCTTAACTATTCATTTTATACTATCCTCGGTCACAAAGTTCCACTAAATTTCCAAAAGAAGCTTCTCACCGCTATCATTTATAAATTAAGTGGAACTAAATGTGACGAGGAGAGTATAAATAGTGTACAAAATATAAAAATACACTATGTATATTATTGCTTATAATTAATAATTAGCAATAAATATTTTTTTAATTTTATGTAAATTAATATTGTTGCAAATGATTCGCATTTACATGTATAATATAAATATGTTAAAATATTTTATAAACTATTGCATAAGAAAATAAATAAAATTTTCTATTCTTATTTTAGTCCATTATATATTAATATTATCACAATAAAACAGTTATGCATATATCTTTATACATTTTTTATTTATTTTTTAAAATTATTTAAATATTTTTTAAAGTTAATTTTAGTGAAAGGAATGATTTTTTTGATAAAAATAAATGATTTGTACTTTTCTTATACAAAATCTGCACCTTATGTACTTAACAATATTAATTTAAATATAAATGATGGCGAATACATTTCCGTATTAGGTGAAAATGGATCTGGTAAAAGTACTTTAATAAAATTAATATTAAACCTTTTATCTCCTTCTAAAGGAAGTATTCTTAACAATTATAAAAAAACAGGATATGTTCCTCAAAAATCAGATAACATAAATTCTCAATTTCCCATTACAGTAAGTGAAATGCTGAATTCATACAGAAAAATACTTAAAATAAATGATAAATCCAGCATAAACATTAACTTAAAAAAGGTTAATATGCTTAATTTCAAAAACTCTCTTATGGGAAATCTTTCAGGAGGTCAAATTCAAAGAATATTAATAGCTAGAGCATTAATTGGAAATCCAGATTTATTAATTCTTGATGAACCTTCCACAGGTGTAGATATAACAAATCAAAAGGAAATTTATGATCTTATAAGAGATTTAAACAGAAATATGGGGATAACAGTAATCTCAATAGAGCATAATCTTAATGCAGCTATGAACAATTCCTCATTAATTTACCATTTATCACGAGGCACAGGACACTTATGCAAACCTGACGCGTATATAAAGGAATACATAGATACAAATAAAGGAGATGAATAAAATATGCTTCAATATGAATTTATGCAAAATGCTTTAATAATTTCTATACTAATATCTGTACTTTGCCCTTGTATAGGCATTTTTCTTGTACTTAGAAGATATTCTATGATTGGAGATACGTTGGCTCATTCCTCACTTGCAGGAGTAGCCATTGGTCTTACAGTTAATATTAATCCAATACTTAGTGCTTTTGTATTTACATCTATTTGTGGAGCTTTAATAGAGTTTTTAAGAGATTATTTCAAAAAATATGCTGAACTTATATTAACTATTGTACTTGCTTTGAGTGTTGGTATTGCTATAACTATAATCAGTTCAGGATCTGTTCATGCTAATGTAGATTCATTCTTATTTGGAAGTATACTTACTGTTTCTAAGGATGATGTATATACAGTACTTGTACTTAGTATTCTTTCAGCTATTGTACTTTTTACTTTATATCATCAATTAGTTTTTATAACATTTGATGAAGAAGCAGCTAAAATTGCTGGAGTAAAAGTAAAACTAATTAACTACATATTTTCTTTATTAGTTGCAGCAACTATATCTGTTTCTATAAGAATTGTAGGAGTTCTAGTTTTAAGCTCATTGATTGCTCTGCCAGCAGCTGCTGCAATGCAGCTTGGAAAAGGATTTAAGACTACACTAATTTCTACTATAATTATTAGCATTATTGATATATTGACTGGATTAATTGCTTCATATTATATTGGATGTGCCCCTGGAGGAATTACTGCTTTAGTTTCAGTAATTATACTTGCAGTGATTATAATAGCTAAAAAGATTTTAGGTTCTACTAAATTAGTAAAAGAAGCTTAAAAAATATTTTACCCTGTAATAATTTAAATTATTACAGGGTAATTATTTTACTTTGTTTTTTTTACTATTTTATTTATAAATTCATCTATCATTTCTTTAATATCAGTATTTATGTTAAACTCTCCATTTTCAGATATATTCACTATTTCTTTACACATAGGCATTTCACCAAGAAGATCTACATCATTATTACGTAAAAATTCTTCTATGTTATCTGACTCAAATATTCTGATAGTTTTTCCACAATCTGGACATATAATATAACTCATGTTTTCTATTAAGCCCAAAATATTTATATTCATTTTTCGTGTCATTTTAACAGCTTTGCCTACAATCATGGACACCATATCCTGAGGTGTTGAAACCATGACAATACCTGTTATAGGAATAGACTGCATTACAGTAAGAGCTACATCGCCTGTTCCAGGAGGCATATCTATTATCAAATAATCAAGTTCTCCCCATATTACATCTGTCCAAAATTGTGTAACTGCACCAGCTACAACAGGTCCTCTCCATATAACTGGATCATCTTCATTTTCTAATAATAAATTCATTGACATTACTTTTATGCCATCTGCTGTTACAACAGGCTGAATACCTTGATTGTCCATAACAGCCTTTGCATCTTTAACACCCATAAGTCTTGGTATGCTTGGCCCTGTAATGTCCGTATCCATTAATCCTACACTATATCCTTTACTCTTTAATTCATGAGCAATAAGAGCAGAAATAGTAGATTTTCCAACTCCACCTTTTCCACTCATAATTCCTATAATATTTTTAACTTTATTATAAGGATTATTTTTTATATTACATTGTTCCTTATTATTACACTCCCCTTTAGTTGGGCAGCTATCACAATTTGCCATTTGTTTACACCTCATTTTATTATATAAATAATCTTCTATACATATGACTTTATAGTATATTTATCTGGTAAATGACTTGTATCATTTATTGTCTTAACTACTGGCATCATATCATCATTAAAAAATATTCTGCATATAGAAGTATTTCCTAAAATAATTTTATGATACATTGTCATATCCCAGCCAAAAATTCCTATAAGTCCAGCTTTAATAATACCTCCATGAGCTACAATAATAATATTTCTGCCTTTATTGTCATTTACAATTTTCAAAATAGCATCTTTAGCCCTTTTGCTTGCCATTTTTATGCTTAAATCACCACCACATATAGGTGCTTCTTCTTTATCATTTCTCCATTTAATAAATTCATTTGGATAATTTTTTTCAATGTCTCTTACATTAAGTCCTTCCCATTCTCCAAAGTTAATTTCTCTTATATCATTTATTATTATTGGTTTCATATTTCTATTTTTTGCTATTATTTCTGCTGTTTTAACTGCTCTTTTTAATGGACTTGTATAAATAATGTCAAATTTATCTTTTATTCTTTTTGCTAAATAGTTAGCTTGTACAATTCCTTCTGGAGCAAGTTCTATATCAACACAACCCTGAAATCTGCCTAATGTATTCCATTCAGTTTCTCCATGTCTGATTAAAGATAAAATCGTTTTTATTGTAATCACATCCTTTTTTAGCTGAACAAATACCATATATAACATGGTTATCATGTCAAGAATTATTTGTACGTTATTATAACATAATTATATACAAATCTCAAATCATAATAAACTATTCTCGGTCATAAAGTTCCAATAAATTTCTAAAATAAGCTTCTCACTATCATTTATAAATTAAGTTGAACTAAATGTGACGATGAAAGTATAAATAAGTATTTTTTAATTTTTATTTAATAATTATTTAATTTTCTTACAGTATAATATTAATAAATAAATTACAAAAGCATTATCAAAATACTTGTCCCCCCTTGTATTCTGATAATGCTTTGTTACATAAAAACTATATAAACAGATTTACATTAGCCTCTTCAGCTTCTCCTAAATAATAGCCAACTCCACCGACTTTTATACCATCAATCAATTCCTCTTTTTTGAGTCCCATAACATCCATAGACATAGAACATGCAATTATTTCAACACCATTTTTTATAGCCTGCTCTATTAATTCCTCTAAGGAAGATACGTTTTTATCCTTCATTACCTTTCTAATCATCTTTCCGCCTATGCCCATCATGTTCATATTTGAAAGTTTAAGTTTTCTGCTTCCTCTTGGCATCATAAAACCAAACATTTTATCAATTAATCCCTTTTGTACAGAAACTTTCTCTTGTTTCCTAAGTATATTAAGTCCCCAGAAAGTGAAAAACATAGTAACCTTTTTACCCATAGATGCAGCACCATTTGCAATTATAAATGAAGCTATTGCTTTATCTAAATCTCCACTAAATACTACCATAGTTTTATTATCTTTTACTTGAGTATAATTTTCCTTCTTACCTGCTTCAATTTTACCATCTACTTTAGTTTTTTTTTTAATAAATGCTGTAACAATTCCTTTATCAATTGATAAATCAATTAATTCATTATTAGTATTTTTGCACCATGGTTTTATATCCTCATAAAATCCTGGATCAGATGCTGTTACTTTTAATATTTGACCATCCATCAAACTATCCATAGAATTTTTAACCTGCATTAATGGTCCAGGACAGCAAAGTCCACATGCATCAAGAGTTTTATCTACAGCAATTTCGTTTTTTATAGTTTGTTCTTTATCTAAAGCCACTTCATCCTTTATGACTTGAGTTTCTGGTTCTAAAAACTTTTTTTCATTATTATTTTTCTTTTCAGGTTTAAACTTTGACTGTACAAAAGATTTATAACCTCCAGTTAAATTTTTAACTTTAAAACCATTTTGAGTTAATATTCTTGAAGCTACATAACCTCTTAAACCAACTTGACAGTATTCAACAATCTCCTTACTCTTATCAAGCTCATCCATTCTTTCTCTTAAGCTGTCTACTGGTATATTTAAAGCTCCATCAATATGACCATTATTATATTCCATTTCTGTACGGACATCCAGCAAAATAGTATTTTCCTTATTATATGCTGTAAAATCTTCAGTGGTTATAACATCCATTCTTTCATTAATAACATTTTCAGCCACAAAGCCAGCCATATTAACAGGGTCCTTTGCTGATGAAAATGGAGGTGCATAAGAAAGCTCAAGTTCAGTCAAATCAGATACTGTTCCTCCAAGCCTTTGAACAGCAGCTATGACATCAATTCTTTTATCTACACCATCATAACCCACAGCCTGAGCTCCTAATATTTTACCATTCATATTAAAAATAAG
>JAUZPN010000121.1 GCA_030705885.1 Bacillota bacterium
ACATCCCGATTTTCCTATAATATCAACAGGCGTACCAACAGATGAAACAAGAAGAGGACAAATTGAAGCTCGAGCTAATGCAATAACATATACACCAAAAAGTAATGGCGAAATATACAGAGAGTATATGGTGAAGTATAGGAAAGAGTATGAAAAAGAATCTTTGGAATCTAAGAGTTAAAATTAGTAGTTAATTATTTTGCATCAAGGTGGTGATACAGAATGGCAGTTGGGGGAGATAATTGCAAAAGTTGTCCTGAATATTTGAGTGAAAAGTGTGATGGAAAGGCTGAGGATTGCATTTGCAGAAGATGTCCAAGAAATTTGGGAAAATGTTTATGTACGAAGTACTGCAGTGAAACAGAGTCGGTTCTTCGATTATAGAGATATAGTTTTTAAGTGATTAAAATATTAATATTTTGAATTAAGTTACAGAAAATTGGTTAAACTAATTACTAAATTGTAGATGAATGGAGTGACTATAATGTGTGAACAATTTAACCAGCAGTTAAAGGGATTTAAAGAAGAACTTCAAAAGTTAGAATATTTAAATAGTGCATTAGGTGTGCTTTATTGGGATATGAGGGTAGGTATACCTAGAAAGTCAGTTCCATATAGAGGACAAGTTTTGGGATACCTATCAGGAGAAATATATAAAATTCAGACCTCTGATAAAATGAAAAATTATATAGAGTATTTTAATAATGAAAATGAACTTGATGATATAACTAAATCTATGGTGGAAAATGCTCAGAAAATATACAATCAAACTAAAAAAATACCAGAAGATAAATATAAGGAATATGCTATATTAACTTCAAATGCAGAAGCTGTATGGGAAGAAGCAAAGGATAAATCTGATTATAATTTATTTAAGCCATATCTAAAAAAAATAATAGAGTTTCAAAAAGAATTTATTGGGTATTGGGGATATAAAGATAACAAATATGATACTTTACTAGACTTCTACGAGCCAGGAATTACAACTCAAAAATTAGATAAGCTATTTTCTGAATTAAGAGATGCAATAGTAAGTCTTTTAGATAAAATAAAGAAAAGTAAAGTTAAAATCAGTGAAGAAATTTTTGCAAGAGGTTTTACAAAGCAGGATCAGGAAAGTTTTTCTAAGTACATATTAAAAAAAATGGGATATGATTTTGATGCAGGAAGAGTGGATGAAAGCGTTCACCCATTTACAATAAACTTTGAAAATAAAGATGTAAGAATTACTACCCACTATTATGAAAATGAATTCAGAAGTGCATTGTTCAGCTGCATACATGAAGGCGGCCATGCTATTTATGAACAGGATATACCAGAAAGTCTTAAGGGCACTATGCTGGGGAATGGTGTATCTATGGGAGTGCATGAGTCACAGTCTAGATTTTATGAAAATATTATAGGAAGAAGCAAAGAATTCTGGGCTTTCTTTTTCCCAGAAGCTAAGAGAAGGTTTAATCAGTTTAAAGATGTTGAATTTAATGAATTTTATAAGGGGATAAATGCAGTAAGACCATCATTAATAAGAACTGAAGCAGATGAACTTACCTATAGTCTTCATGTTATAATCAGATATGAAATTGAAAAAGCTTTATTCAATGATGAAATTACAGTAGATGATTTGCCCCAGGTTTGGAAAGATAAATATAAAGAGTATCTTGGTATAGAGCCAAAAAATGATGCAGATGGGGTTTTGCAGGATATGCACTGGTCAGGAGGAAGCTTTGGATACTTTCCTAGCTATGCACTTGGAAATTTGTATGGTGCTCAGTTCTTAAACAAGATGCTTAAGGATGTTCCTGATCTATATGAAAAGATAAAACATGGCAATCTTGATGATATACATCAATGGCTTAATGAAAATATTCATAAATATGGTGCCGTTTATAAGCCGGCGGATTTAATTATTAGAGCTACAGGAGAAGAGCTTAATGCAAAATATTTTATTGAATATTTAAATAATAAATATTCAGATATATATGATATTTAATGCTTTTGTTATAAAAGTGAATAAAATTGAAGAATAGTGACGAAAATCTTAATGTGGAAATGTACATAAATAATAATTAATTATAAATAATATTAGGAAGGAAATGCACAGAATTTTGTAAATAAAATATTATATATTATCCTCGGTCACAAAGTTCCAATAAATTTCTAAAAGAAGCTTCTCTCCGCTATCATTTATAAATTAAGTGGAACTAAATGTACATGAGAAAAGTATAATTCATAAAATTAAGAAAAAATCAATATTGAGAAATTTATCACAAAGTGGTAAAATAAATTGATGTGAAATAAATTTATTTTATTAAGGATGCAGAATCGATATTTATTTTAACATGTTTAAATAATAAATAAAGCAGGCAATTAATAATTGTTTAGCACAAGATTTAATTTTAGGAGGGTTTACAAATGGTAAGAATTTTAGCTTCAGATGGAATGGAAGCAGCAGCAGTAGAAACTTTAAAGAGTAAGGGTTTTGAGGTAGTAGAAAAATTTTATGAACCAGAAGAATTAGGAGCTCAGCTTCATAACTATGATGTACTTGTAGTAAGATCAGCAACAAAAGTTAGAAAGCCAATTATTGATAAAGCAGTAGAAGGCGGCAGACTTAAGCTTGTTATTCGTGGAGGAGTTGGAGTTGACAATATAGATGTAGCATATGCTATAGAAAAAGGTATTAAAGTTACAAATACACCTAATGCAAGCAGTGCATCAGTAGCAGAACTTGCAATTGCTCATATGTTTGCAGTAGCTAGATTTGTTAATATTTCTAATGTATCAATGCGTCAAGGTAAATGGGACAAAAAGAAATATGAAGGTATCGAATTATCAGGAAAGACATTAGGACTTATAGGATTTGGAAGAATTTCAAAGGAAGTAGCTAAGAGAGCAGATGCCCTTGGAATGAAAGTAATATATACTGATCTTTTCGGTAAAGCTGAAGGTTATGATCAATATGAATATTGTGAATTAACTGACATATTAAAGAAATCAGATTTTGTATCTTTACATATACCATATGATAAAGAAAAGGGTGCAGTTATAGGAAAAGCTGAATTTGCACTTATGAAAAACGGATCTTATCTTATAAATTGTGCTAGAGGCGGAGTAGTAGATGAAGAAGCTCTTCTTGAAGCATTAAACAGTGGAAAGCTTAATGGTGCAGGAGTAGATGTTTTTGCAGAAGAACCTACAAAAAATGAAGCTCTTGTAAATCATCCAAAAGTATCTGTAACTCCTCATATTGGAGCATCTACAGCTGAAGCTCAAACAAGAATTGGTGAAGAGATAGTTAGTATTATAAGTGATTTTTTTAAAGCATAATGTAAATTTCTTTGGCATATTTAGTTCCACTTAATTTATAAATATATGAAATCAAAAAGTTTTTTTAGAATTTAGTGGAACTTTTAATCCTAGAGTAATATATAAATGGTAATTAGTTGCATTCAACTTATTTGTAAATATGTAGTTTTTACTAAGCAAATTATGAAAATAAAAGGTTGGTGTTTTTTGTGGCAGTTATTAGGGCCTTTAAGGGGATAAGACCTGCAGAGGAATTTGCATCAAGAGTTGCTGCACTTCCATATGATGTAATGAGCAGTGATGAAGCAAGAGAAATGGTAAAAGATAATCCATATTCATTCTTGCATGTTGATAAAGCCGAAATAGATTTAGAAGAAAATATAGACTTATATGATGAGAAGGTTTATTTAAAAGCTAGAGAAAATTTGGACAAAATGATTGTAGATGGAGTTATGGTACAGGATGATAAACCACATTTATATGTGTATAGACAAATAAGACAAGGAAGAGTGCAGACTGGAATAGTAGCCTGTGCATCTATTGATGATTATATTAATAATAAAATAAAGAAACATGAGAATACTATAGCTGAGAAAGAACAGGATAGAATAAATCATGTAAGCTACTGCGATGCTCATACTGGGCCAATATTTCTCACATATCGTTCAAATGAAGGAATAAATGAAATTGTTGAGAAGTATACTAAAGGTGAACCGGTTTATGACTTCCCATCTGAAGATGGAACTGTTCAAATGATATGGACTATAAATAATGAAGATGATTTAAATAAATTAGAAGAATTATTTAAAGGTGTAGATAGCTTATATATAGCTGATGGACACCATAGAGCTGCGTCAGCAGTAAGAGTTGGACAGATTAGAAGAGAGCAGAATCCTGATTATACAGGAGATGAAGAATTTAATTTCTTCCTTTCTGTCATATTTCCAGATAAAGACTTATATATTATGGACTATAACAGGGTTGTTAAGGACTTAAATGGACTTACAACTGATGAATATATGCTTAAGGTATCGGAAAAATTTGAAGTAAGCCAATATGAAGGTGAAGGACAGTATAAGCCTTCTAGTCAGCGTACCTACGGAATGTATCTTGATGGGAAATGGTATAAGCTTTCTGCAAAAGAAGGATCTTATAACCTTGAGGACCCTGTTAGTAGGTTAGATGTTTCTATTCTTCAAGACAACCTATTAAATCCTGTATTAGGAATTCAGAATCCGAGAACGGATAAACGAATAGATTTTATAGGTGGCGGAAGAGGCCTTAAAGAATTGGAAAGAAGAGTAGAACGAGGAATGAAGGTTGCCTTCTCCATGTATCCAACTACAATTGCTGATTTAATGGGCATTGCGGATGCTGGAGAAGTTATGCCTCCAAAGTCAACTTGGTTTGAACCAAAGCTGAGAAGTGGGTTATTTATTCACAGATTAAAGTAAATTATCCATTTGCAATAATCTTTTAAAACATTAAAAAACTTTTCCTATGCCATAAGAAGATTGACTAAGTGGCAGTAAATACTCAAGAAGTACATTAGAAAAATATAGAAATTTTAACTAAACATTAAAAAGAAAAATAATTAAAGGGATAAGGCTAAAGTATTGATTTTTAACACTTGAAAAAATGTTAAAGATTAATATTGAAAGACCTTATCCCTTTTGTATTTACCTTTATACTGCTACGTTTTCATAAATTTACACTTAATTTGTGGATGATACCGCTGAAAGCTTCTTTCAGAAATTTGGTGGAACTTCGTGATGCAGGATAGTATAATATAATATTATGCAGTTAACTACAGGAGATAATATATGAGATTGTTAGAGAATAATAATGGCATATCCATATAATACTTCTTGCATGTGACGTAGCGGCATACCTTATAATTCTTTATGAAGGGGATGATGAGTCTTGGAACATGAAGTAAATAAACTTTTAAAGACAGGTGAATTTGCTAAATATACAGGGGTTTCTATAAGGACACTTAGACACTACGATGAAATAGGAATATTGAAGCCATCTCATAGAACAGAAATGGGACATAGAATTTATTATTTTGATGATTTTCTTGAAAATGATGTTGAGCCAAATTGGAAAGTTTTAAATAATGTTATCAAGGCGGTAAATATGGAAAAGTATTATAGTAATAGAGCAGGAGAATATGAGAATGTTTATAATAGGAACAATAATACAAGACAACAGGGACAAAATGAAATAAAAGAAAAATTAAAAGAAATTTTTCGAAATAAAAACGTGCTTGAAGTTGCATGTGGAACAGGTTACTGGACGGAAATAATATCTCAAGTAGCAGCAAAGTTAACCACTACTGATATTTCAGAAGAAACTTTAATTGAAGCAAGAAAGAAAAAATTAGAATATAGAAATGTAGATTTAAAAATTGCAGATGCTTATAGACTAGATAAAATAGAAGGAGAATTTAATGCAGCATGTGCAAATTTTTGGTTTTCTCATATTCCAAAGTCAAGGATAGTGGAATTTATAGAAGGACTTAATAAAAGATTAGGAAAGGGTTCCATAGTTTTTATGGCTGACAATGTTTATATTCCTGGTATTGGCGGAGAATTAATATCTAAACATGATGAAGAAGATACTTATAAGGTTAGAGAATTATTAAATGGAGACAAATATGAAATTTTGAAAAACTACTATTTAGAAGATGATTTAAAAAACATATTTGGACAATTTTCAGACAACCTACAAATAAAAATTGGATCTTGCTTTTGGTGGATTTGGTATACAATCAAATAAAGACACTTTAACAAATAAAATGTATATTTCAACCATTACATATATTTTTTTAGTTGCTGTTTGATAAAATATATTTATTAAATCAAAAGGGTGATTAATATGAATGCATTTTATTTATTTTCTATGTTTGTATTTATAACATTAATAATCTTGTATAAAAATGAAAGACATAAAAATGCTATTAAAGGCCAAGTGGAATTATTAGGAGGTACAGTTATTTCTATAGAAAAAAACTATTTGATAATGGACCATTTCCTTTTAAGGGAAAAGGCAAAACGATTTATAGATTTGAGTATAAAGTTGATGATCGAGTAAATGTAGGATGGGTTAAATTTGGCGGTATTTTTGGACCTGATTGGAGAATGTAAATGGATGAGGAAAATCATAATAAGGAATAAAGTTAATTTACAATATTTCTATTTAACCTGCATAAAAAAACTATTGACAACAAGTAAATAATAATATAATATAATTCTTATAAAACATATATGCAAATGTGGTTATTGGTTGATTAGACAAACTAAAGACTGATTTCGTAAGAAATCAGTCTTTTTTGACTTGCAAATTATCTTTTAAATTTCCAAATCAGTTTCTCTCAAAAATCCTAGAGCTGTGGATGTTTTGTGTGGCACAATAAGATTTTTAGTGTTTTATAATTTTAGAAGGCACATTTAATATTTAGTGCTATTTAACCATAGACTGCATTTTGCATAAGAATAAGGAGGAGTATTAATGTCAATAAACTTGAGTCTGCCAGAACTAGACGTAAGAGAAAAAAGATTAGGTGCAATTATATCTTATAATGGATCTGCTCAAGATATTTATGAGAAATCTCTTAAACGTGCTATAAAACCAAAGGAAAGAAGCTTTAGTCAATGTGCAGCATGTTCATCATCATGTGCTTTTGGAATTATATCCAATATTATTGGAGCTGTAATAATTAATCATGCACCAGTTGGATGTGCATCAGATTTTGCTCAAGCACAAAATGGTCTTAGAAGAGGTGCAGCATTAAGAAGTATAGAAGTTGGAAAATTTAAGGCTATTAGTACTAACCTTGAAGAAAAGGACACTATATATGGTGGTAAGGGTAAGTTAAGAGAAGCTGTACTGCTTGCTAAAGAAAGATTTAATCCAACAGTTATATTTGTAACTGCATCATGTGCTTCAGGAATTATTGGAGAAGATTTAGAAAGTTCAACAGAGGAATTAACACAAGAAACTGGTATTAATGTTGTACCTGTTTATTGTGAAGGATTTAAATCTAAAGTTTGGACTACTGGATTTGATGCATCTGGCCATGCAATTTTAAGAAAACTAGTTAAAAAGTCAACTCAAAAAAGTAATTATGTAAATATTATTAATTTCCAAGGTGATCATGTATTTGACCGCTTATTAGAAAAGCTTGATTTAAAGCCAAGGTACTTATTTCCTTTTTCAAATATAGAGGAAATAGAGAAAATATCAGATGCGGTTGCAACAGCAAACATATGTGAAACATTAGGTTCTTATGTAGCTGCGGCATTGGAAAGTGAGTTTGATGTACCTGAGGTAAGAGCACCTATTCCAACAGGTATAGCATGGACTGATGAATGGCTTAGAGAAATAGGAAGATTGGTAAATAAAGAAGAAAAAGCTGAAGAAGTTATAAAGGAAGAACATGAAAGGATAAAGCCAAAGCTTGATGATTTAAAAGAAAAGCTTAAGGGTAAAAAAATATATATCATGGCTGGTGATTCAATTGTTCAAAGCTATGCAAGCATTGCTAATTCTTTAGGACTTGAAATAGTAGGTTCATTAGCTTTTCATCATGATCAAATCTATGATAATCATTATGAAGAAATTAATACAGTAGGTAATATGCTTAAACATGTTGGAAATGTAGAAAATTATTGTGTTGCAAATAAGCAGCCTTATGAATTTACAAATATATTAAATAAAATTAATCCGGATTTTGTACTTGTAAGACATCCTGATATTGTAGGGGTAGTAAATAAGTTAGGGTTTCCAGGTTTTCATTTAGCTGATCCAAATATGATAATAGGGTATGATGGAGTAATTGCTTTGGGAGAAAAAATTTATGAATCATTAAGGACAAAGAAATATGTTGAAACTTTGTCAAAACATTTTCAATCACCATACACAGATTGGTGGTTAAATCAAGAGTGGTCTACATTTGAAGAGGGGAGAAGAGAAGTTGAGTAATGTAATTGAACAACCAAGATATACATGTGCAATAGGGGCACAGCAGACAGTTCTTGCTATAAGAGGAGCAGTGCCGATTTTACATTGCGGACCTGGATGTAGTAATAAAGTATCATTAAATCTAACAACTTCTGCAGGCTATCAGGGGGATAGCGACTTTGGAGGGGCACATATACCAAGCACTAATTCAGCAGAAAAGGATATAGTTTTTGGTGGTGAAGAGAAGCTTGATGGTACAATTGAAGGTGCATTAAAGGTTCTTAAAGGTGATTTGTATGTAGTTTTAACAGGGTGCACAGCTGATATAGTTGGTGATGATGTTGCATCAGTAGTTGCTAATTATCAAAAACAGGGAAAGCCTGTTATTAATGCGGAAACAGCAGGATTTAAAGGAAGCAACTATGTTGGTCATGAGCTTGTTATAAAAAGTATAATTGAACAATATATTGGGGATGTAAAACCAAATGTTAGAAAAGGTTTAGTAAATGTATTTTCAGTTGTTCCAAATCAAGATCCTTTTTGGAGAGGCGACTTAAAGGAAATAAAAAGA
>JAUZPN010000122.1 GCA_030705885.1 Bacillota bacterium
AATTTCACTTCATCTGCATAACAATTGATAAGGTATATCCCCCTTCCACTTTCTTTTAAAATATCATTTTCATTAATTTGTTCAGGAATTATTATATTTTTAAAACCATTACCACAATCTGTTACCTCAATTAATAATAAATTGTTTATCAACTCATAATGAAGCATAATTAATTTTGATGTATCTAAATTATTGCCATGAATAAAAGCATTGGTAACTGCTTCCATCATAATTAATTTTATTTCAAAATACTGTTGTTCTATATTCAGCTCTTTAATTATAGTATCTAATTTACCCTCTATACCTTCAATTCCATAAAATGAAACCCTTCCTTTTGTTGGTGACATTTAATTAGCCCCCCCTTGCTTCTTTTAGAAATCTAGTTAAACTTTGTGACCAAGGATAGTATAATTCATATTATTACACTTTTTTCGACAACTTTAAACAAAATGTAATCGGTTTCAAGTAAGTGCTTTGTTAATTGTAGGTTAATTGTATACATTAAATTATAAGCTATATGGCTGACATTTAGTCTTAATCAAAACTAAAGCCTTCACAAGCACACTAGGGTACTTGTGAAGGCTTATCTGAATTTGCTAATGACCAGAATCAATACTTGGTGTTTTAAAACTATTATTTAAATGTGTAATTACATCGTCATAATTATCTTTTTGACTTGCTGGATATTTTAAAACGTACCCATTATACGAGCCGCTTCCAATAACTTCTTTTTGGTAAAATATATTATTGTCTTCAGTCCATGAAACTACAAACCAGTTATCCTTTTGTTCCTTATATTTTACATTTGAATGTTTACTTAAAAAATCAGTAAGTTTTGATTGTGGTGTGTCATTTAAAACATTATTACCAGCATATAAATTTAACTCCGCACTTCTATCTGGAGAATCTAATATTTCTCCCGAACCATTATCTGCTGATAATTTTATAACATAATTATCAGGATATTCAATACTATACTTAAATCGAGGGTTAGCATATGGCTTATAAGTTATTTGCTGCACTTGTGTTTTTGAATTTGCTACAGAATTACTTGCATTGGTTTGTGCAAAAACTAATTCACAACCATTATTGTTTGTCCAAATGACAATAAGGTTTTTAGTGTTGTCAATCTTCACTCCATTATTCGGTTGAATATCATTTATCGCCCCCTTTTGGTAAAACGAAATATCCCAGTAGATGGAAGCATATATATCTGTGAGCGAAGCATCGAGAGAATCTCCATTATTTTTGAACGAAAGCTGATGCGAACCTGCACTATCCTTAAGTGTATTTCCCTGAATGACCAAGACCCCATTGCCATATACAATTTTGTCACTTGATACAGAGAGGTTATTCAGGGAACTCGCTTCCCACTGCTCCCCAGTTCCGTTCTGTGGGTTTACTGCATAAGCCACTTCTGTCCAAGTACCTAGCAAGCTCGAATAATTCCCATCTTGGATTTGTGTGAGGTTCATTCCTGTACCTTGGCTATCTTGTGTTGAACTGGAAGTATTTGCGGAAACACTCGTCGATGTTGAAGATGAAACAGATGAACTTTGGGAAGACACTTTAGAATCTTTTGTATTCTGTGAAGATTCATTATTTTTAGTTTTATCTTCTGCTTTCTGTACAGATGTTGTATTTTTATCATTATTTTTATTACCGCTTTTACTGTTTGTTAAGCTGCTGCATGCTGCTAATGAAACAACCATCATAGCTATTATTGTCCAGATCAGTGGCTTTTTCTTATATTGAGAAATCATAATTATTCTCCTTTTAATTTCAGATTTATTTACAATAGCAACGCTATTAATCATCAAGCTTCCCTTTGAAAATATACCTGCAAGTTTTATAAGTGTTTCTCTATACCTATTATATTCATCTCTATTTATTTGTTTTAATGTCATTTCATCACATGATATTTCACATTCCTTTTTAATTCTCATAAATATCAGCCAAACGACAGGATTAAACCAATGTATTGCTAATACAAATGTATTAATCCAGTTTAGCAGTATATCTTTTCTTTTTAAATGAATAAACTCATGAATAAATATATATTTCATTTCTTCCTCTGTAAACTGCTTTATAACATTATGAGGAATCAATATTTTAGGTTTAATAACTCCTAAAAGTGTAGGCGATTTTACTACATTGCTATCAATAATCTTAACTCTTTGCTTAATGTTCAAACTTTTTCTGCAGCCTTCTGATATTTTGATGATATCTTCATTATTACATATTAATAATTTGCTATCAATCATCTTTTCTTACATGTGTAGTCTATACCTATATATTATAATCGTAAGAAGAGATTGTCAATATCTTTTATA
Organism: Bacillota bacterium; assembly: GCA_030705885.1. Lineage (GTDB taxonomy): Bacteria > Bacillota > Clostridia > Clostridiales > Clostridiaceae > JAUZPN01. The sequence goes on from JAUZPN010000122.1 coordinate 2,334, forward strand.
AAAAAATTAATTTTTACATTCCCATATTTTATCATCTCATGTATTCATAATTCCTTGACATTACCCTAATCTAATAATAAAATTTTATATAAGTACATAAGATATTAGAGGAGATGTTTATTCATGGAGAAAATAGCCAGCTTTACAATAGATCATTTGAAACTTAAGCCGGGGGTTTATGTTTCAAGAAAGGATCATGTTGCTGAAAATGTTATAACTACATTTGATATTAGAATTACAAGACCTAATTTTGAACCTGTTCTAAATACTGCTGAAGTTCATACTATTGAGCATTTAGCTGCAACTTATTTGAGAAATAATAAGGATTTTGGATCAAAAACTGTTTACTTTGGACCAATGGGATGCAGAACAGGATTTTATCTTCTTCTTGCAGGAGACTATGAATCAAAGAATATTGTTGAATTATTAAAAGGTTTATTTGAATTTATTAAAGACTATGAAGGCGATGTACCTGGTGCCGCAGCTAAGGATTGTGGAAATTATCTTGATATGAACCTTCCTATGGCAAAGTATGTAGCTGCAAAATACCTTAATGAAGTACTGCTTAAAATAACTGAGGATACTTTAGTATATCCAGTGTAATTTAAAAATTGAGGGGGATTTGAAAATTGAATTTTGAACTAAACAAAACTTATAATGGCTTTAAACTAATTGATGAAAAAAATATTAAAGAAATAAATTCTATAGGAAGATTATTTTACCATGAAAAAAGTGGGGCCAAGCTCTTTCATGTTGAAAATGATGATGATAACAAAGTTTTTTCAATAAGCTTCAGAACACCACCAAAGGATAGCACAGGTGCAGCTCATATTCTTGAGCATTCTGTTTTATGCGGCTCTAGAAAATTTCCTGTTAAAGAGCCTTTTGTTGAGCTTGTAAAAGGTTCACTTAATACTTTCTTAAATGCTATGACTTTTTCTGATAAAACTATGTATCCTATTGCCAGCAGAAATGATAAAGATTTCTACAATATAATAGATGTTTATTTAGATGCAGTGTTTTATCCTAATATTTATACTACACCTGAAATTATGATGCAGGAAGGCTGGCATTATGAAATTGAATCAAAGGAAGATGAGATTAATTATAAAGGTGTTGTTTACAATGAAATGAAGGGAGCTTTTTCCTCTCCTGATTCAATTCTTATGAGAAAAATACAGGAATCTTTGCTGCCTAATACTCCTTATGGCGTTGAATCTGGCGGAGATCCAGAGTTTATTCCTGATTTAACTATTGAACATTTTAATGAATTTCATAAAAAATATTACCATCCATCAAACAGCTACATATACCTTTACGGAAATGGTGACATATTAGAACAGTTGAATTTCATTGATACAAATTATCTAAAAGATTTTGATAAAATAGAAGTGGATTCTTCTATACCTTTTCAAAAACCTTTTGAAGAAATTAGAGACATTGAAGTAAGCTACCCAATTGCTTCAGGCGAAAAAGAAGATGATAAAACATATTTAAGTCTTAATTTTGCTGTTTCAAAATCTACAGAAGCAGGAACTTACTTAGCTTTTGATATTTTAGAACATTTACTTTTAGAAACTCCAGCTGCACCACTTAAAAAAGCTCTTATAGATGCTCAAATAGGTAAAGATGTTTTTGGTTCTTATGACAGCAGTATATTACAACCTACATTTAGTATTGTGGTAAAGGGTTCTAATCTTTCACAAAAAGAAAGTTTCCGTAAAATCGTATTTGATACTTTGCAGAAGTTAGTTAATGAAGGTATAGACAAAAAGCTTATTGAAGCATCAATAAATATAAAGGAATTCCACCTTAGAGAAGCAGATTTTGGCGGCTATCCAAAGGGATTAATCTATAATATAGGATGTATGGACAGCTGGCTTTATGATGCAAGTCCAATGCTTCATCTTCAATATAATGAAACGTTTGAAAAGATTAAAGGTGCTTTAACTACTGATTATTTTGAAAAGCTTATTGATAAATATTTTCTTCATAATAATCACTGTTCCTTATTATCATTAAAACCTGAAAAAGGACTTGCTGAAAAGAAGGACAAGGAAGTTAAAGAAAAGTTAGAAAGCTATAAAGCTTCTCTTTCTGATGCAGAGCTTGAAAAGCTCATTGAGCAGACAAAAAAATTAACTGAAAGACAAGAACATGAAGATTCCCCTGAAGCATTAGCTTCTATACCAATGATTTCTTTAAAAGACATAAATCCTAAAGCAGATATTCCGACAACTGAAGAAATTAATGAAGATGGTGTAAAAGTACTGCTGCACCCTGTTTTTACAAACAATATTGCTTATACAGATTTTTATTTTGATACTTCATCAATACCACAAGGTTTGCTGCCATATATTTCGCTTTTGTCAGCTTCTCTTGGTAAACTAAGCACAGCTAAATATAATTATCAAGATTTATCAAATGAAATAAATATTCATACTGGTGGTATAAGCTATTCACCAAAAAGCTTTTCTGAAAATGGATCTGTTGAATTGTTTTATCCAAAATTAGTTGTTGAAGGAAAATCCTTAACCAATAAAATACCTAAGCTTTTTGAAATATTGAGTGAAGTAATATCAAAAACTGATTTTAATAATCATAAGAGACTCAAGGAAATTATTCAAGAGCTTCGTTCTAGACTTGAAAAGAAGATTCTTGAAAGAGGTCATTCTGTAGTTGTAGGAAGATTATATTCATATTTTTCTCCTATTGGATATTATGATGAACTGCTTGGAGGTATTTTCTTCTATAATTTCATAAGAGACCTAGATAACAACTTTGAAGCAAAAGCTGATGAAATAGTATCAAATCTTGCTTTAACTTCAAAATTAATATTTAATAAAAATAATCTGCTTGCCAGTGTTACTTTAGATTCTGCTTCCTATAATGCTTTTAAGGATAATTTGAATATTATCTTAGATAATTTATCTGCAGAAAACATAGAAAAAGCTGATTATACATTTGATTTATCTGCAAAAAATGAAGGTCTTCTGACCTCTGCAAAAATTCAGTACAATGCAAAGGCTGGAAACTTTAAAAAATTTGGGTACAGCTACTCAGGCAGCATGAATGTCCTAAAGCTTATAATGAACTATGATTATTTATGGAATAAATTAAGAGTTCAAGGCGGCGCATATGGTGCATTTAACAGCTTTGCAAGAAATGGAAATATGTATTTTGCATCCTATCGTGATCCTAACTTAGCTGAAAGTATAGATGCATATAATAAAGCCTATGAATATATAAAAAGTTTTAATGCAAGCGACCGTGAAATGGCAAAATATATTATAGGAACTATAAGCGGCCTAGACTCTCCACTTACACCTTCAATGAAAGGCGAGCTTGGAGATGAGCTTTATATAAGACATATTCCTGATGAAGAAATTCAATTAGAAAGAGATGAAGTTCTAAACACAACTCCAGAAGCTATACAAAAACTTGCTGATTTAGTAAGAGACACTATGAATCAAAACTATATATGTGTTCTTGGTGGAGAAGAAAAAGTTAATGAAAATGCTTCACTGTTCAAAAACTTGATAAATGTATTAGAATAATAATGAAATATTAACATTAAAAAAAGGGTATTACAAACTTGTATTAATTTAAGTTTGTAATACCCTTTTTCATTCTATTTTTCTGCTTCCATTATTCCATCTGCAAGTCCCTTTGCCAGCTTATTTTCATAATCTGAAGAGCTTAGAAGCCTGTCCTCATCTGGGTTAGACAAAAAGCCCATTTCTACTAATATAACAGGGACTGTTGACCAATTAAAGCCTGTCATTTGATCTGTTTCTACAACACCTCTGTTTTTCATACCTACTTCATTTGCTAGAGTATTTAAAACAATCTGTCCGCATCGTTTACTTTCACTGTATATTTTTTGGGTATTGTCATTAATAGCAGATGGAACCAGCATTGAAGCACCTTTTACTGAACTATCATCTGAAGTGTCTGCATGTATTCTTATAACAAGCGATGCATTAGCATTATTCCCAATTTTTGCTCTATCCACATTTCCAGGGCTTTCTGAATTACTTGTTTTCGTCATGATTACTGTATATCCATTTTGCTGTAAAATATTTTTAAGAGATACTGCTACTCTCATATTTACTTCATATTCAGGTGTACCAGTAGATACTCCTTCTGCTCCGCCGCCATCCTTTATTTTCATCACAGAAGAATTAGGAGCAATCGGCTCAGTTGAAAGATCTGCATGATCTGCATGTCCTGGATCTATTACAATAACCCTGCCTCCTCCTGAAATAGCTGGTGATGAAGAGGATGTATCATCTGATGAAATTTCTGTTTTATCAGAAACTGCAGCTATTGATTTTATTGTGGGTGTTATCTCTGGTGTAGGTGTCGGCGTTGGCACAGGTGTGACAATATGTGTTGTAATTTCCTCATCTTTATTTTCGCCAATGGCTTCAACTAATACCTTAGTATTTACAATGCCTTCTTTTTTATTATCTGCACTACTCATTTGGCATGATGAAAATAAGGTAATTATCATAAAAAAAATCAATATAGTTTTAATAATTTTAATTTTACACACCACCTTACTAATTCCTTATTTTATAAAAGATTAAATGATCTCTCCATTTTCCATTTATGTATAGGTACTTTTCACTTACTCCGATTTTCTTAAAGCCACATGCTGAAAGTACATTTTGAGAACGATAGTTATCAACTAAAGTAGTTGCTTCAATTCTATGAAGCTGAAGCTCATTAAAAATATAATCCATACAAATATTAAGTGCTTTTTTCATGTATCCTTTACCCTGCTCAAGCATATCTATAGAATATCCCACAAAACAGCTTTTAAAAATCCCTATGATAATATTAGAAACCTGAACCTTTCCTATAAATTTATCATCTTTATAAATACCAAAATTTAATGCAGTTCCATTCAAATATTGTTTATAACTATCCATAAGTATTCTTCTTTGAACCTCTAAAGTATAAAAGCTTTCATCTCTTGTAGGTTCATAAGGCTTCAGGTAATCTTTATTTCTGGTATAGTAGTCCAGCAGCACCTCTGCATCAACTGGTGTAAGAATTCTAAGTTCAATACCTTTTTCAGATAAACTAAGCTTTTTATCTATGTCAAAAGTATCATATACAGCTTGATTAATTCCAAAAAGTATTTCATGATGCATTTCATTATTTGAAACATCACTACAGGACACTATCCCCTCAATTTCAAACCCTAAATCAGTAAAAGCATAAACATTAATATTTTCATCTGCAAGTACGTTTACTTTAAAAATATCCATGTTGTTAAATAAACTTTTTAAAAACATCCTTAGAGCATCCTTTAAAGGTTCATAGGATTCTTTACCCTGTTTATAAAATTTTATTCTAAAGCTGCAGTATTTTTTTTCTTTAATTAATTCAATAATAAAAACTCTGCCTATATTAATACCAAGCTTATCTTTTATAATATATTCACTTTCAATTCCTGTTACATTAGTAATTGTAATATTCTGAACACTCACAACATTGTCCTCCGATTAAAACCTTTATCTCTGAATCATAAAATATATTATATCATAAAATTTGCGTATTTCTTCAAAAAATATTGATATTACTGTATAATTATGCTTATATTATCTTTGTAGAAATAAATATTACACAAAAAGGAGTATTATACCCTATGAATAGACAAAGCATAAATAAACTTTCAATTTTCTTATCAGGACTTGAAGGAAGATTTGAAGAAAATTCATCAATTTTTAAAGGAATTAAAGTTTCCTTTACTGCTGGACTTAAAGAATTTAAAGGTATTGGTACCTATGAAAACAATAAAGTAAAATATAACTTTAATGGTATTACGGAAACTATGCCTCTAAATGAATTATTTAAAAAGATACTTAAAAATTGTGATAATTATGATTCACTTTCACTAGTATACTGTGAAAGAGGTACTAATGTAATTTTAAGTGCTGATAGTAAAAATGTTAAAATGAACAGTAAAGAGGTTACTGAAGATGATTTTCCTATAGCTTCTTCTTCATCTCCTGCTAGCAGCAAAACAGTACATACAACATCAAATACATTTAAAAATTTAAATGAAACTTCTACACTATTAAATAGAAATTATTACATTAAAGTTGGAAAGGCTGATTCTCTCCTTAAAGAAATTGGAATAATGACTAAGGATGGCAAAATTAAAAATGATAAGATAAGAAAATACAATCAAATAGATCACTATGTTGAACTTCTTGAAGGTATTCTTGAAAAGCTTCCGCAAAATCAGGTTATTAATATACTTGACTGTGGCTGCGGAAAATCTTACCTCACCTTTGTACTAAATTATTATCTTACAGAAGTTAAGCGAAAAAAATGTCATTTCATCGGCCTTGACTATTCTAAAACTGTAATAGAGGCTTCAAAGAAAATGGCAGAAAACTTAGGTTACAGAAACATGGAA
>JAUZPN010000123.1 GCA_030705885.1 Bacillota bacterium
AATATTAAAATTTTTGAAAACTATGATTTTACAGTTGATGATGTATATCCAGTTGATGATTATTTTGTTATTCATACAGATAAAGGTGAAATGATATTGAAAAAAATGGAAACGGTTGAAAAGGTTCGAAGTACAAATAAGCGAATTGCTAGAATCAAAAAAAGCTTTGATGGAATAAATAATTTGATTAAAGGCAAAGATGGAGAAACTTTTATAAATTGGAGCGGAGACATTTATTGCCTTTTTAATATGCCTAGTGGAAGAGTAAGTAATTTTAATGAACCATCAGATCTTATAAGTGTATCAAAAGCTTTGGCTATGTTTCATATGGCTTCTTCTAATTATCAATCAATTGAAGGAGACAATTATTATTATAACAAATTAATTGATAATTCTATTAGTAAGCTAAAAAAAATAAGATTTTATAAATTAATAGCAGAAATGCATAAAAATAAAAGTGATTTCGACAAAATATTCTTAAATATGACAAATTGTTATGAAAGTCAATTTGAAAGTGCAATTAAATTATTAAGTAAAAACTATGATGTAAAAAATTTGAATAAAAACAAGTATATATGCCATCATGATTTGTTTAATAAAAATATTATCATTGATGATCAAAACGAAAAAGTATTTTTTATTGGAATAGATAAATCTATTATAGATAACAAAATTCATGATTTATGTAACTTGATAAACAAGATTATATATAGTTCAAATATCGATATTGCAAATGTTATTGATAATTACTGCAGTATTTTTTCAATTAATAAAGCAGAACTAAATTTATTGAATATTATGATAAATATTCCTGAGAATTTTTATAATTTAGCAAGTTGCTATTATGAAAGTATTTCTATATGTCAGAAAGAAATATTGACAAAAAAAATGTATAAATTAGTCGAATCTGAAATTGAAAGAATAAAAAATATTAAATTTTTTAATAATATGTTGAAATATTTTTAAAAGAATATATAATTAGATTAAGATACTTATTAAAAATAAAAAATGGAGGTGCACAAAATGATAAAAAGAAGAGAAACCTTCAATAAAAATATTTCTAAAAAAAGTAAAAATAATCTTGGATATGTAAGAGCGTTTAGAAACATAAAAATTAATAATAGATTATTATATAGTTTTGTGTTTATATTAGCAGCAGCACTTTTATTAACGGGAATATCAGCTTATTATAAATCAAGTAAAGATATGAAATTAAAAGTATCAGCTTATTCTTCACAAATAGCAAGTCAGATAAGTGTAAATTTTAAAAAAAATATTAGTTTAATTAAGTCAGAGTGTGAATCTATGACTCTTAATGATAAGTTTCAAAGCTATGCTGCTAATTATGATTCATCAGATTCTGAATCAAAGCTCTCAAGAAGTAATGGTATTAAAGATATGTTTACAAGCAAAAATAAATTATTAAATATGTACAAGGCATTAGAATTTGATACTCTTCAAAATACAAGAATTTCAAATAATTTATTGATTAGCAATGAAGATATAAAAAAGATTGATAACACAGCTCTTAAATTTGGTTCGCAGCCTGTTTGGTCATATAATAGTTCGAAGTCAGGATATAATATTGTATACTCTAGAACTATAAAATCACAAATAGATGGCAAAAATATTGGGGTTTATGTTGCTACAATTAATGAAGAGAAGATTTATGATATTTTTAAACAAACAAATTTAGGAAATAATTCTGATGTTTTTATAGTTAATTCTAAAGGCGTTTTAATTTCAGGAAAGGATAAAAATTCATTAGGCAAAGAGTATAAGGATAAAAAACTTATTAATTTAATAGCTAAATCTGAAAATAGTAATAAGAATGAATCATCAAAGCAAACTGGAAAATACTTTTTTAATAAAATTAATAAAGTCAACAGCTTAGTTGTGTTTTCACCCATAGATGGAACAGATTGGTATATTGTTGGAACAATACCTACAAGCTATATAAATTCAGGAACAAATTTTTTAAAAATGTCATTAGTTATTGTTGGATTAATAGCATTTTGCGTTTCATTATTTTTAGCTTATATTATTACTAAAAGTATAACAAATCCATTAAATAAACTTAAGGAATCAATGCAGCAAGCAAAAACGGGGAATTTAGCTCTAAATGTTGATGATGAGGGCAAAGATGAAATTGGTCATGTGATGAATAGCTTCTCTAATATGATTGATAAGATAAATTCACTTATATCAGAAATAAAGAATTTATCACAAAATGTTTCTGAAAGTTCAGTTAAAATTACCGATATTACAGATGATTCATTTAGGTCATCTAGAAGTATTTCTGATACTATGCAGATAATAGCAAAAGGAACATCAAATCAAGCAGTAGAAGTAACTGAAAGTGTAGGTCAAATTTCTGTACTTTCAAATGGTATTAATGTTGTTGGTGATAATATGAAAAATATATCTCAAGAGTTAATTGAAATAAAAAAAATAAAAGAAAAAGCAGAAGGTTCTATTAGTATATTAAACGGAAAGGCAAATGAAACTAATGTATCTTCAAATAAAATTGCAGAGGATATAAACAAATTAAATAATAATATGAAAGAGATAAAAGGCATTGTTGATATTATTGGATCTATTGCTGAACAGACAAACCTGCTTTCATTAAATGCTGCAATTGAAGCTGCAAAAGCTTTAGAAAGCGGAAAGGGATTTGCGGTTGTAGCTGATGAGGTTAAAAAACTCGCGGATAAGTCTAAGGATGCATCAATTAAAATCAGCAGTATTATAAATGAGATTGAGATTGAAACTCAAAATACTGTTAATGAAGCAAATAAAACAAGTAAAGCTGTTGGAGATCAAATGAAAGCTGTAAGCCGAACTGAACAAGCTTTTAATTCAATATTTAATTCGGTTAGTGAAATGGAAAATAAAATTATGAATATGCAGAATTCAGTATATCAAATATTATCTTCTAAAGAAGAAAGCTTGCAATCAATGGAGAATATTTCAGCAGTATGTGAAGAGACTGCTGCAACATCGCAGGAAGTTTGTGCAAGTGTAGATGAACAGATTGAAGGAGTTAAGTCAATTAAAAAATTAGTTGATGAATTGAATATACTTACTCAAAAATTAAACTATGCTGTTTCAGCATTTAAAGTGTAATTGATTTTATGAAAAGGTTTTACTACAGAAATTAGGAGGTGTTAATATGTCTTCTATAAAAAAAACATCAAAAAACATAAAAAAAATATTCAAATTTGATAGCAAAAAGCTGAATACGAAGTTTATATTTTATAGAAAAAAACTATTAGATTCAAAATTTATAAATTATCTTAAAAAATTAGGAACAAAATTAGCAGTTTATGCTAAAAAAACAGATGATAAATTTACTAATAATTTATTTATAGTTAAAAGTTCTAACTTTTTTAGAAATATGAAAATTAGTGCAAGAGTAATTAATTCATTTGTTGGAGTATTGTTTTTGTCAGTGCTTGCAAATGGTATTTTATCAGTAACTATTTCTAATAACTCTATTCAATCTAAAATGTCAGTTTATTCAACACAGATAATAGAAAAAATAGGCAGTAATATTAAAGCTAATATTGATGATGCAAAAAATTTAGGCACTATAATATCATCATCAAATGAAGTACAAAATACTTTAGGTGGTTATGATAAATTAAGCCCGGATGATCAAATAACTGTAGGTCAAGGTATAGGCAATCAGATTAAATCTAATATTGCTACAAGTAATGATTATAATGGTATTGAAGTAGATACTGAAAATGGAAGAATTAATAGAATAAGTTTAATTTCAGATGAACAATCAAAGAATCTTGATAAAAAAGAAGAATCAGCAAATGGTAGCTATGTAATTGATGATTCAAATGTTGATAATACAGGAATAAATATTTTATCAACATTAACTAATGCTCAGAATCAAAAAAAATTGGGTACACTTATTGTTTCCATTAATGAAAGAAGTCTTAGTTCTATATATGATAATGTAGATATTGGTAAAGGTTCAGGCATGTTTATTGTTGATAGTAATGGAAAAATAATCTCTTCAAAAGATAAAAGTATGTTGAATAAAAACTATAGTGATAAAAACCTCATGCTTTTATTAAATGAAAATGAAAATAAAATAAAAAGCATGGGACAAGGATTAAAGCAAAGCAATAGAGTTTATAACCTTAGTTCTGGTAATAATAAATATTTAATCTGTTATTCACCAATATCAGATACCGGCTGGTATATAATAGGCAAAATACCTTATACTTATTTGAATCAGCAAACAAAGTCAATAACAACTAATGTAATATTAATTGGATCAATAACAATATTATTATCATTAATAATGTCAATTTTAATATCAAAAAGTATAACAAAACCTTTAAAAGAATTAAGTCTTATTATGGAAGAAGCAAAAGAAGGAAATCTTACAGTTAGATATGATGATGTTAGTAAAGATGAAATTGGAGAAGTAATTAATGGATTTAATGAAACTATAGGAAAAATAGGTATTTTAGTTACAAATGTAAAGGATTTATCTCAAAAAGTTGAAAAAAATGCAGAAAAAGCAGCAGATATTTCATCACAATCATATGAGGCTGCTGAATTAATATCAATAACTATGCAGGAGATTGCAAAAGGTTCTTCTGAACAAAATGGTGAAGTTAATAAAAGTGTGGATAATATGAATTTATTGGCAGATGAAATAAATTTAGTTAATAATAATATTGTAAGTATAAATGAATTTATATTAAATACAAATAAATTAAAAGATGAGTCTGTAAAATCTGTAGATGTTTTAAAAGAAAAGGCTATAGATACAAATGATACTTCTAATTTGATTGTATCAGATATTGGTTCACTGAACAGTCATATGAAACAGATAAAGGAAATAGTTAAGCTAATAGTTTCAATAGCAGATCAGACTAATTTGCTTTCACTTAATGCTTCTATTGAAGCTGCAAGGGTAGGAAAATATGGAAATGGATTTAATGTTGTTGCAGATGAGGTTAGAAAATTAGCTGATAAATCAAAAGAATCATCTCAAAATATAACAAAGATAATAGATGATATTGAGAAAATGATACAAAATACTTTTATTGAAGCTAATAATAACAATAAAATTATTAATAATCAAATGGAGTCTGTAAATGAAACTCAAAATGCATTTAATATGATATTTAGTTTGGTCGAAAATATTTCAATACAGATAGATAACATGCAAAGATCTGTTAATGATATAGTTGTTTCAAAAGGTCAGACACTAAATTCATTTGAAAAGATATCAGAAATTTCTGAAATCAATGCATCAACTACAAATGAAGTGGCTGAAAATACAAAAGAACAAATTGACAGTATTCAAAAACTATCAAATTTTGCAGCTAATTTAGATAAACTTACTAAAAAACTTAATGGAACTATTGAAATGTTTAAAATATAGTTAGTGAAATAAAATTAATAATAAAAAATTAATAACATAAAATGTAAAGCATCTTTAAAAATATCTTTAAATAAACTATTTATTATGTTAAAATAAACCTATATTAAAATATAGGTTTATTTTTGTCATAATTATTATTAAATTATAAGTAATGTTAAAATAAAAAAGGGTGTTGGTATACATGAATTTATTAGATAAGTTAATTCTTGAAAATATTGAATTACTTGAGTATGAACAATTGGAGTTTATAAAAAATGAGATAAAGCCAAATGTAGTTTTGCTAGATGAGGATAAGTTTAAAAATCAAATAAGGATTTTATTAATGAATATTATTAACAGAATTGATGAAAGTGAGGATATTATTAATATATATTATAATCATTATACAGAATTAGGTTTTGAAATATACCATACACTAATGGCAAGTATAAAAAAAATTGATCAAAATTTTCAAGTGTTACAATTATATTATAAAACAATGAATAATTTTAAAAAAAATATATCTATTTTAATTATAAAATCTTTATATAGTGAAGAACAAAAACTAGAGTCTATAAATTTACTATACAATATTTGTGATAATATGGATGCTTATTGCAATAAAAAAATTAACGAAACTAATGAAACTAATGAAATTAAGGAAAATTCTATTTGTGAGAAAGACTGCATTAAATTTTTTGATTTAATTCCTGATGCAGTTATTATTGAAGATTTTTCAGGTAAAATAATATATGCAAATAATGCAAGTGCCATATTATTTGGAGTGGATAAAGCATCTAATCTTATTGGAGCAAAAAAGTATGATTTTGTAAGATGCCATCCAGATTATTGTGCTATTATGATGCAGCAGGATGATAGAATACGCCGTGAAAAGTATATAGCATTAATGGAAAAAAGATATATTAGACTTAATGATGAAAAGGAATTATTTCTGGAAAATACAGCTAATGTAATAGTTATTAATGGTATAGAAGTAATTTTAAATATGATTAGGGATGTTGAAGAAAGAAAAAAAGTAGAAAAATTAAAGCTTAAAGTTAAAGAAAAAACTAGATTATTAGAAGAAGCTAGAAATAATGAGAAAATGAAAACTGAATTTTTTGCTAATATTTCTCATGAACTTAGAACACCACTTAATGTTTTACTGGGTGCATTACAGCTACTTGAACTTATTAGTAAAAATGATAGTCTTGAAACTAATAAAGATAAAATAAAAAAGTACTGTGTAATTATGAAACAAAATTGTTATAGGTTAGTTAGACTAGTAAATAATTTGATAGATATTACTAAAATAGATGCAGGATATTTTCAATTTCATCCAAAGACCATTAATTTAGTAAACATTGTAGAAGAAATTACATTATCCGTAACTGGATACTCTGAAAGCAAAGGAATACGTTTAGTATTTGATACTAATGTGGAAGAGCGGTTTATGAATTTAGACCCAGATTTGATTGAACGTATTATGCTTAATTTGTTATCAAATGCTATAAAGTTTACAGATAATGGTGGAGCAATATATGTAGATATAAATGATAATAATAATGAAATTATAATCAATGTAAAGGATACAGGTATAGGAATTCCTGATGAAAAATTGATAGATATATTTGAAAGATTTGTTCAAGTGGACAAATCCCTTTCTAGAAGTAATGAAGGAAGCGGAATTGGATTATCACTTGTAAAATCATTAGCAGAGTTACAAGGCGGAAAGGTAGAAATTAAAAGCAAGTATGGAGTTGGAACTGATATTAAAGTTAAATTTCCTATAAATGAATTAGATAATAATCTTAAAAACAAATATGAAAATAATTTTGATAGGGAAAATAATATTGAAAGAATAAATATAGAATTTTCAGATATATATTCTTAAATATACTTTCCTCATCATATTTAGTTCCAATTAATTTGTGAATGATAGCTAGGAGAAGCTTCTTTTACAAATTTATTGGAACTTTTTGACTGAGAACAGTATAATTGTAAGTGTGTTTTCTTCACAATATCGTTTTATAGTTCATATTATGAATGATAGAACTATTTGGAGTGAAATCATATGTTATATGCCTTAATTTTAGCAGGAGGAAAAGGGGTAAGATTATATCCTTTATCTAGAGAAAAAAGTCCTAAACAATTTTTAAAAATCATAAATGAAAAAAGTTTCTTGAGGAATACTGTTAACAGAATTAAACCTATTGTTAAAGAGGATAATATTTATGTAGTTACAAATGATGAGTATATTGATCAAATATATGATGAACTCCCTGAAGTTAAAAAGGAGAATGTTTTTAAAGAGCCTTCAAATAAAGAGACAGCTACATGTATTGCGTTATCAGCCGTAAAGCTTTTAAAAAAAGATAAGGATGCAGTAATGATTGTTTTACCATCAGATCACTACATTGAAGGAGAAAAGATTTTTACAGAAACTTTATCTAAAGCTGTTGAAATAGCTGAACGAAAGAGAGGCTTGGTAACCATAGGTGTACCACCTACAAGACCAGAAACAGGATATGGGTATATTGAAATGGGAGAAAGGGCAAATAGTGAAATAGTAGCTTATAAGGTGGCTAGATTTACAGAAAAGCCTAATATAGCTGTGGCTAAGGATTTTTTATTAAAGGGCACTTATCTTTGGAACAGCGGTATGTTTGTATGGAGAGCAGATGTATTTTTAAGAGAGATAGATAAATACCTTCCTAAAATGTATAAAAACATGATGGCTATTTATGAAAGTATTGGAGAAGATAATGAGGAAAAAGTCATTAATGAACAATATCAATTAATTGATGGAATTTCAGTTGATTTTGGTATAATGCAGAAGACTAGAAAGGGATATGTTATTAAATGTGAATTTGGATGGGATGATATTGGAAATTTTGCTTCTCTCAGCAGGTTCTTGAATTGCAGCGGCAGTAACAGTATAATAGGAAATGCATTTATGGAGCAAAGTGAAAATTGTACAGTTTTTGGGAAAAAAAGCCTCATTATTGGGTTTGGAATTAAAGATTTACTTATTGTAGACGCTGGAGATGTTGTTCTTATAATGGATAAAAATAAAGATCAAGAAATTAAACATTTGGTAACTGAACTTAAAAAGGACGAGGAATTTGTTAAATATATTTAAAAATTTGTATTGTAAAGTAATGGCATATTATACTATCCTCGTCACATTTAGTTCCAATTAATTTGTAAATGATAGTGAGGAGAAGCTTCTTTTAGAAATTTATTGGAACTTTATTGTGCTTAAAAATAATATCGAATTAAAATTATAAATTAATTATAACAAAAATTTTAATACATTTTTCGATTAAAAA
>JAUZPN010000124.1 GCA_030705885.1 Bacillota bacterium
AAAACGTAAGAGGTGATTTTATGATTTCCGTACTTATGCCCATATATAATGAAGGAGAGCAAATATATAATAATGTAGTAAAAGTAATGTCTATTTTACAAGAACATAAAATAGATCATGACTTCATTTTAATAAACGATGGCTCATCTGACAACACCTGGAATGAGTTGCAGCGATTAAGTAATGATTTTAATAACATATCAATTATCTCATTTAGCCGAAATTTTGGAAAGGAACCTGCCCTTTGTGCTGGATTAGATAATTTTAACAATGATGTATGTATTATACTTGATGCAGATTTACAACATCCGCCAGAATTGATTCCACAGATGGTACAACTTTGGAGTGAGCAAGGTTATGATGTTGTAGAAGGAATAAAATCAAGCAGAGGAAAAGAATCTTTATTAAGTAAATTTACTGCATCAACATTTTATAAGTTATTTAACAAAGCTTGTGGTATAGATTTAAATAATGCATCAGATTTTAAGCTGATTGATAAAAAAGTAGTAAATGCATGGAAAATGATGCCTGAATCAATTACATTTTTTCGTGGTATGTCAGCATGGGTAGGATATAAACGTATACAAATTCCATTTGAGGTTCAAGAGAGGACTAGCGGTATATCAAAATGGTCAATTAGGGGACTTACAAACTTGGCTGTTCAAGCTATAACATCTTATTCATCTATTCCTCTTCAAATGATTACTTGGTTAGGTGGAATAATGCTAATCATTGATCTGATATTATTTATACAAACATTATTTATGAAATTCAGTGGCAAGGCATTTACTGGATTTACCACTGTTATTCTTCTACTTTTAGGAATAGGAAGCTGCTTAATGATTTGTTTAGGCATTATTGGAACTTATATATCTAAAATCTACGATGAAGTGAAAAGGCGTCCTAGATATTTAATTGCATATAAGGAAGGAAAAGGTTTTGCAAAAAATGAACATAACTAAAAGTCATAAACAATTTATTAAATATATATTAGTTGGAGGCTCAACAGCTGCAGTAGAACTATTATTATACACTTTATTTAGAAGGATTTTAGGAATTAACCTAAATTTATCTAATATTTCAGCAGTAATTATAGCTACCCTGCTAAATTTTATTATCAATAGAGGATGGTCATTTAAATCATCATCAAATTTTATTAGAAGCCTTATCTTATATATAATTTTATTCTGCTTAAATACCACTTTCAGCACTAATGCGATATCCTTCATGGTCAAATATGGCATGATAGATATTGTTGCAAAAGTTATCACTATGTGTATGATAACTGCATGGAATTTTGTTCTTTATCGTAAAATTGTTTTTAAATAAGTAAAAAAGCTGCTGCACTAAAAATTAAAATTAGTGTGTCAGCTTTTTTCAAATTTGTTAGAACTTTGTGACCGAAGATAGTGTATCTAAATTCTGCCCATATAACAAAATGGTACTTTTTTAGTTAACCACACATTATTTGCTGAGAGGTAAAACTTAAACCCATCCATATGCATTTTTTGAGAATCAATTTTGTATATAATAGGTTTTCCATGACGTTGACCTACATTTTTTGCTGTGTCAACATCAGCTGACAAATGAACATAAAGCCTGCTTTTTGGTATTAAACCTGTTTTTTCAATTGAACAAATATACTTTTCTCCAGTTCCATGATATAAAACAAACGGAGGTTGTTTCTCTTCAAGTTCTACATCCACAGAAACAGAATGTCCTTGATTAGCACGAATAAGGGTTTTATCTTCGTTAAAGCTGTAACGTTGTTTATTATCTGTTCGAACTATATCCTCAAGAGTATACATATCAAGCTTATATTCTCCTGAAGCATTAATACCATTAATCAAATCACAAACATTTGCCCATCCATTTTCATTTAACTTAATTCCAATAGTTTCTGGCTTATGTCTTAAAATAAGACTTAAAAACTTACTAATTTGTTCTATTTTCATATCAATACCCTCTCAATTTACTATCTATTAACACATACTATCAACAGCCACAAAGTTCAATTAAATTTCCAAAAATAGCTTTTCCCTGTTGTTGTTTATAAATTATTTGTAACTAAATATAATCGTAAAAATATAATTAAATTATTGTATATGTACTAAATTTAAAATAATTATTATGCTTTAGGATAATCATTTTCATGAAAATCTCCAATAACAAAATAAGAACCCTGTGAATTAACAAGCAGCTGCTGGTTTTCATCATATATTTTACCTTCTGTGCGCATTATAGATTTCCCATTGCTGATAACTTCGCCTACTGCAGTAATTGTAGTTCCTGCAAACACATTTTTAATGTAACTGATGCTCATATCCGTGGTTACCACACGTTTTCCTAAAGTTACACAAGAAACTCCCATAACTACATCAACAATTGATGCGAAAGTACCTCCATGTACATAACCATATACATTACAATGTTTATCAATAATTTTTGTACGAAAACAAACTTTACCCTCTTCAACTTCAGCAACCTCAAGTTGAAGAAAATTTTCCAGTATAGGTTTTTTATAAATCTCATTAAAATAATTACGTACCCATAAAAGATGTTCTTTTGAAATATTACTCAATTTTTAAATTTCCTCCATATTACTATATACTATATAAATTTTGCTCCTAGTTCTTTTAACTTTTTATTATATCTATCTGCTCTTTTATAAAACATAGTACCTATTGCATTTGAATTTACAATAACCTTATAGCCAGCCTTAATTGCACCTAATGCTGTTAAAGCAACACAACCTCCACCATCAACACCAACTACTTCAACTTCATCTATATTCAATTCATCCAATTTTTCTTTTAATTTAGGATTTGTAAATGCATCCCCTTTATACTTCTTAAAGATGTAATCTGATGATATTATTAATGTATTTACTAATGCTGTATTCTCACTTCCATCAAATGCCTTAAAAGGTGCAAACTTATTAATAAAATTATCTTCCATAATGTTTAATATGTATATTATTGAATTTTCTTTATTCTCATCAATAACCCTATTTACAGAAGCAATAATATTCTCATTATTATACTTAAAAAATTTATCATGAGCATCTCCTACACAAATATTTTGCATATCAATAACAAAGACTGCTTTAGCCATAATTATCCCCCCATTTATTTCTATATAAATATATTTTAACATATATAATGAGATAAAGAAATTCCATAAAAAATCATTTTCATTCTCTTATTGATATTAATAAAAACCAGCAATAATATTTGTCAATGTTATTGCTGGTTTAGTATTACTATTTTTAATTTTTAAACATCAATCTTTTTTATTTACCTTTTTGCTATGTTTAGTTACCTGATTATTTTCTTTCTTTTCCTTCTCCTGTTGGCTTGATACAGTAGGATCATGTTTTTCACTCATAAATTAATACCTCCAAAAATAAGAATTTAATAGTACTATGACCTAATTATTTTTCCCATTTTGAAGCTTATAATACTATGAAAATAGTAAAAAAATATAAAATCCAGATTTAATATATAATTTCATATCCCTCATTACTAAGTGAATTTATAGCATTATCAATATCCTTATTTTCAAGAAGAATATAATCTGTATCATAAGTAGAAACAGCAAATATACTTATCTCCTTTTGTGCTAGTATTGTACTAATTGAAGCAATGATTCCAATTAATGAAAAATCCAATGTTCCTTCAATCTTTAAAACTCTCCAATCCTTTTCACATTTTATACCACTAGGAATATTATCTTCAGAGCAAACTATTGATAACTCATCTGATGTTCTTGTTATAGAGAAAAAATCACCAGTTTCTGCCCATTGTGGAATTAATTCAGTTTTATCTAATCTACAAACTCCATACTTTTCTTTTAATAATTTCATTGTTAATATTTTTTTCACCATTTTTTATCTTCATCCCTTCTTTTGTAAGTATTTTCTATACTTCCCTCATTACATTTAGTTCCAATTAATTTATGTTTAATGTTTAGAAAAATAAATATTTCTTTCACTAAAGTAAAAAAACTAAAAGAAATAAAATGCTTACAGTTGAAAATCCAACGGTTTTCCAATATTTATAATATAATGCTTCTACCACTGCATACAAAGCAAATGTAACTAAAACTAATAAAAAATATGTTTTGTTTACATAATGCAACATATATGAAGTTATTCCTATTAAAAAAAATAACAATCCAAAGATAAACATAAGCATAACCTTTGTTTTTAATTGTTTTTTTGTAGCCTCTTTTGGTATTTCTTGATGTTGCTTAGCAGCCATATTTATTCCATTCTTTAAACTTAAAAATAATAAATTGGAAATAATCTCGAACATTCCGAATGCAACAAAAAAAGCTCTATATATCTCTAACTTCCATGACATTACTATTCCTCCCTATTTAAATTACTATTAACTCTCTGCAAATAGTTAATTAATTTTTCTATTTCTTCTTCATTAAACCCATTCAAAGCGTTATGGTTACATTTAACTGCTTCACAACTAATTTTTTCTGCTAACTCTTGACCATAATCTGATATATTTACTCTGTTTGCTCTTCTATCATTTTCACATTGATTTCTATAAACCAATTTTTTATTAATAAGCTTATCAATTACAGTTCCTGTTGTTGCTCTGTCTGCCGCTAACCTTTCAGCTACCTCCGCTTGAGTTAAGTTATCTTCTTCCGACAATACTTTTAATACAGCCCATTGTGATGTGGTTATATCATATATTTTAATCTTTGTTTCTAACTTCTTTTTTACATTTCTAGCTGTTAAATTAATAATATATCCAAAAGATTCATCTATGTTCATATAGGATCACACTCTTTCCTGTATAATAATATGTATACTTACTATATGTACACTTACTATTATACTGCTTTTCTTTATTTTGTAAATAGCAAACTGAATTTTTTTATTGTTTAGCATTATAACTTACAAAATCGTTCTTTATATCTTAACTAATTACCCATGCTGCCTGCATCACAAACTTATATGAAAATATGGCAGACTATTTTTAAATTAACCACTCATGATATCAACAACATAACTACAAATGAAAATTGTAACAAGCTATTTTTTAATTAAAAGTAAATAAAAACAGCAATAATATCTCTTATATATTACTGCTGTATAAATATCATCATATTATAACATCCTATACATATGTTAAAACATAAAAACTTAACAAATTTTCGTTGTCCATTCCTCACAATTCCAAACAGTTTTCACTACATCTCTATAAAATTCAGGCTCATGGCATACTAGGAGTATGCTTCCTCTGTATTCCTTAAGTGCTCTTTTTAATTCTTCCTTTGCATCTACATCTAAATGATTTGTCGGCTCGTCTAGTATTAAAATATTAGTTTCTCTGTTTATGATTTTGCATAATCTTACTTTGGCATATTCGCCTCCGCTTAGTACAACTATTTTACTTTCAATGTGCTTTGTGGTAAGCCCACATTTTGCAAGTGCTGCTCTTACCTGATACTGAGTATATCCAGGAAAGTCCTGCCAGAATTCTTCTATACATGTGTTATAATTTGCTTCCTTTATTTCCTGCTCAAAGTAGCCTATATATTGATAGTCTCCAAGTTCTACATTTCCGCTTAAAGGTTTTAATATTCCCATAAGGCTTTTAAGCAGCGTACTTTTTCCAAGGCCGTTTGCTCCAACAAGTGCTATTTTGTCTCCTCTTTCCATTCTTAAGTTAAGGGGCTTTGAAAGCGGCGAATCATATCCTATAACAAGGTCTGTGGTTTCAAATATAAGTTTTCCTGCTGTTCTTGCTTCTTTGAATTCAAATTCAGGTTTAATTTTATCTTTTGGAAGCTCTATTCTATCCATCTTATCCAGCACTTTCTGTCTGGACTTTGCCATATTAGTAGTAGCAACTCTGGCTTTATTTCTTGCAACAAAGTCTTCAAGCTTAGCTATTTCCTGCTGCTGCCTTTCATAAGCAGCCTCCAGCTGTTTCTTATTTGCTTCGTAAACTCTCATAAAGTTATCATAGTCACCTACGTATCTGTTAAGTTTTTTCTGATCTACATGATATATTATATTTATTACACTATTTAAAAATGGTATATCATGAGATATTAGAATAAATGCATTTTCATATTCTAAAAGATATCTCTTCAGCCATTCTATGTGCTGTTCATCTAAATAATTTGTAGGTTCGTCTAAAAGAAGTATGTCTGGATTTTCAAGAAGAAGCTTAGCAAGCAGCACTTTTGTTCTTTGTCCTCCACTTAAATCATCAACATTCTTATCAAGTCCAACATCACGAAGCCCAAGACCTCCTGCAATTTCTTCAACTTTTGAATCAATAACGTAAAAGCCATTATGATCTAGAGTATCCTGAAGGTTTCCCATATCCTCAAGAAGCTTCTCAAGCTCTTCTGGTGAAGCATCTGCCATTTTATCCGTTATATTAATAAGTTCAGCTTCCATATCAAAAAGGTATTGAAATGCACCTTTAAGGACATCACGAATAGTCTGGCCGCTTTGAAGCTTAGCATGCTGATCCATATATCCTACTCTAACTCTGCTGGACCATTCAACCTGACCTTCGTCTGGCATGAGTTTTCCAGTTATTATACTCATAAATGTAGATTTTCCCTCTCCATTTGCTCCAATAAGTCCTACATGTTCTCCTTTTAATAATCTGAAAGATACATCTTCAAATATGGCTCTGTCACCAAAACCATGATTCATATTTTTTACTGTAAGTATGCTCATTTTTTTCTCTCCTAATTAGTTTTTATCAAATTTTATAATTTTCTGGTATATACTATCCTCGGTCACAAAGTTCCACTAAATTTCTAAAAGAAGCTTCACCTCGCTATAATTTACAAATTAATTGGAGCTAAATGTGACCAATGAAAGTATATTATACTTTCTAAATTTAATTAATTCTAGACATTCAGCTTTTATTTTACCATATTTCATATTCGTCGTGAATATTAATTTTTTATAGTTTAATAAATTGTTTTAAACTAT
The DNA here is from genome assembly GCA_030705885.1 of Bacillota bacterium. GTDB lineage: Bacteria > Bacillota > Clostridia > Clostridiales > Clostridiaceae > JAUZPN01. The sequence continues at coordinate 6,986 of JAUZPN010000124.1, forward strand.
AATAATTGTCAATAATAATAAATACGCAATAATTATTGATATTTATGCACTATTAATATACAATAAAATTAATTGATTTTGAAAGGATGCATGCATGTGGATAATAATATATTAAATTTCATTACAAATACTGAAAGCATTTATGGAGTATTAGATATATTTAAAGAAGATTTTTTAGACAGCTTTAATGAATTTACAGTTAAGGATCGACTATCAATAATTAAAGCTATGCCTTATTTATATAGAATGTGGTATTACAGTGTCCTAATTGATGACAGTACATTATCACCTGCTAATTTCATTAATCATCAGATTGCTGAAAAATTTGGTGAAGAAACTTTAGTTGTACCAATTCCCTCACCTGTATATAAAAGAAAAGTATTAAAAGATTTTGACTACCAGTATATTTTGTTTAATGTAGATGATCATCCTGTATTAAAGGATTTAAAATTATTTCTAGATTACTGTACTCCTGATATTGGTGTAGGTGAAAATGGTCTTCTTCTTGATTCAGAACGAGATAATATTATTAATCAATTGACTTTTAAAGAAGTATTCTATATTACTTTTCTTACTAATACCTGCTACTCCCTCAACCTACTGAAAAAAATGCGAGGAATTAATACATATAGAGCAATGCCAATCCATAAAAATATAGATGAGTTCTTAAATTATCCTAATTTGATAAAGCTTCAAAAAATTATTGATAGTACTATAAATTATGCTTCTAAATCATTAACTTCTCTGCTGCCTTATGACAAAAAATCTTTTTCTAAAGAAGCTATTAAAGAAATATTCAGTAATTCTTTAAATCTTGATGATTTTATGGAAAACATTTATAAAAAACATAACATTAATATAGATGATTTAACTGATTTGGATTTTTCAAATATTTCTGAAATAAAAAGTGCTGAAGATGTTCAAAAATTAAATATATCTAAAAATACATTAGATGCTATTTTCTTAAAGCTGGAGTTTTCTTTTATTTTTGATACTCATTTATTAACTCCTTTAGGATATTATCTGCAGCTTATTAAGCCATTATATTTAGAATCTATTGACTTTGATATTAAATTCTCTGAACTGATTGAAGCTGTTAATATACCTAATTTTCCACTAATAAAGCTTTATTTCAATATTTGCTCAGAATATGATTTAACTTATATTGGACGCAAAGTATTATTAGAAAACACTGACCCTATAGCTGAAAATCAGTCTCTAAAGGATTTACCTGACTTTGATACTATTTATAATGACATAAAAGGTTATAGAAATCCTTTTAATGAAACACCTTTTGAATTAGATGAAGATTTTTTTAATTCATTAAATATGGAAGATTCCATATTTTCACCTCAAAAAAAATCTTCTAAAAAAAGTGCTTCTGTAAATTCGGATGAGAAAAATAATAAAGTCATTAAGACTTTTGAAAGTAAAAATGCTTTAATTTCAGATAAAAATAAAGTTTATTCTTTCAAAGTAAAGCACTTTTACAATAAACGTTCATACAAGGTAATTGAAATAAAAAGCACTCAAAGCTTAGAAGACTTAGCTCAGTCAATTATTTCTAACTTTGGTCTTGATTTTGGGCACTTATATTCCTTTTTTATGAATAATAAAGCTTATGATGCTGATTATGAAATTACTTGTCCTTTTAATAATACTACCACTAAAAATATAACTCCAAAATTTAAAATTAATAAATTGTCCCTTGAACCAAAGCAAAAGTTT
>JAUZPN010000125.1 GCA_030705885.1 Bacillota bacterium
CCATAACTCTAATCTGCATTGGAGAAGTCTGAGTTCTTAAAACTATATTATCATTAATATAAAATGTATCTTGTTCTCCTCTAGCTGGATGTCCTTTTGGTATATTTAATGCTTCAAAATTATAGTAATCAAGTTCTACTTCTGGGCCTTCCTCAATAGAAAATCCCATAGAAACAAATATTTCTTTTATACTTTCAATAGTTAAATCCAATGGATGTCTTTTCCCAATACTTTGTTTTTTACCAGGCATAGTAATATCAATAACTTCATTTTTAAGTCTTTCCTGCTTTTCTTTCTGCTTTATAGTATTTGCTGCTTCATCAATAAAATTCTCTACTGCTTGCTTAACTTCATTAACGATTTTCCCCATTAATGGTCTTTCCTCTGGAGAAAGAGCACCCATACCTCTTAAAATCTGAGTAAGCTCACCTTTTTTTCCAAGATACTTTACTCTTAAATTTTCAAGCTCAGCACCTGAAGATGCTTCTCTAAGTTCCTTGAGAGCATTATTTTTTATGTTTTCAAGTTTTTCCTTCATTTTAATTCTCCTTTTATTAGAGGGAAATCTTTTTAATAAATTCCCCAATTAATTTATAAAATAAAAAAACCGTCCCGCAAAGGGACGGATTATTCCGTGTTACCACCCTAATTGACAAAAAACTTTTTGTCCTCTTAGATAAATATATCGGTTTCAACCGCCTAAAGCTACTTTATTGATAAAAACAAATTTTCACTTTAGATACTCCGGAGTGAACTTCAAAATAATATCACTAAAAAAGGCTTTCAGTCGATGACCTTTTCTCCCTGCCAGTTCTACAATTTTTACTTTCTCCATCAAAGTTACATTTATAATATTCCACTTGTTTTATTATATACAACTTTCAAGGAAATATCAAATTTTTTTGTTAACTTTTAATTTCAAGATTTTTATCTATTATTTGCTCTTGATACCATACCCTCAACAATGTCAATATAAGATTGAGATACCTGTGGACATGATGACAATATACTGTCTACAACATAATCAATATTATTCTCATTCAGTTTCTTTAAATTCCTGCCTTCATCAAAAGCCATACCTTCGCTGTCTAATGCATTGTAGATAGTACTTACCATAGGGGACTGCATTATTTCGTTATTTTCAACACAGCTCTCCGAGAAGTAAAGATTTCCTTCAAGCACTACTAACTGTCCATATGCATATTCTTTGCTACTAGCTGCTGAAGAATTCTCAGCTTCAATATTGGAATCATACTGCAAATGCTCAACATGCTTCAAATCGAATCTATAGTAAATCTCTTTTCTTGTTAAAAAACATCTAGATTCAAGATCCATCAACCTTTTCTTAACATGCTCTGGAAATTCCTCTCCAAATTCTGTTATAAACATCTTTATAGATATACTACTTTTTCTTGAATGATTTATTCTCTGATATGTTCTCAAATTAAACATCTCCTTTTTATATAATATATCAGTCTACAGCTGTAATCTGTCTTACTGCTTCAAACATCATAACTCCAGCTGCTATAGCAACATTTAATGATTCTGCATTTCCTGGCATAGGAATTTTCACATTAATATCTGAAAGTGCTTTTACTTCAGAACTTACACCACTTCCTTCATTTCCAACAGCAATTATCATTTTTCCGCATAAATCAATAGAAAAATAATTTTGTTTGCTATCTAAGGAACTTACAATTAATTTAAAGCCTTTATTTTTAAGTTCATGAATTACATTAAAATCTTTATCTTCTATTATAGGTATTTTAAAAATTGAACCCATTGTAGATCTTAAAGTTTTTTCATTGTAAATATCTACAGTGCCTGCAGAAGTTATTATTCCCAAAGCACCTGCAGCATCAGCAGTTCTTATTATGGTTCCCATATTTCCCGGATCTTGAACTTTATCTGCCAAGATATAAAATCCATTTCTATCTTCAATATTTAGCTTCTTATTTTTGACAACTGCAATAATACCTTGAGGAGTATTGGTACTGCATATACTATTTAAAATGCTGTCTTTAACTAAATATATTTTAGTATCCGTCTGAAGCTTCTCATTCATAAAAAAATCATTCCATTTTTGCAGTTGGCTTTCACTTATAAAAACATCTGTAACTTCAAAAGAAGATTCTAATGCTTCTGAAACAAATCTAAAACCTTCAACTAAAAATTTATTATGTTCTAATCTGGATTTTTTGTCTTTTAGCTTTTTTATTTCTTTTATTGTACAATTGTCCCTGCTTTGAATTACTTCCATAATATTCTCCTCAAATTACTTCCATAATATTCATCTCAATTTATACCATATTGTATCACAAAGCTTTTCTGTGCTGTCATTTAAAAATTATGTACAGCCAATTGTGATAAAACAACGTATACTACTTTCATGTATATAAAAAATGCAGCTTAGAAAGCTGCATTAATAATTACGCATTTAATTGCTGTTTTGCTATTTCAACTAAATCGCTAAAAGCTTTAGAATCATTTATTGCTATTTCAGAAAGTATCTTTCTGTTTATATCAATACCTGCAAGCTTTATACCATTCATGAATCTTGAATAAGAAAGACCATTTTGTCTTGCACCTGCATTTATTCTTGCAATCCAAAGTTTTCTGTAATCTCTCTTTTTAAGTCTTCTGCCAACATATGCATTTCTTAATGCTCTAACTACTGATTCGTTAGCAGTCTTAAAAAGCTTACTTTTTCCACCCTTATAGCCCTTCGCAAGTTTCAATATTTTTTTATGGTATTTACGAGCATTCACAGCTCTTTTTACTCTTGCCATTAAAAATTCCCTCCTATTTCCTATTATGTATACAGTCCTATTAGCTGTATGCGTATAACAAACTCTATAATATTATTCTTATAAATATGGTAATAACTTTTTCATTACCTTTTCCTGAGAAGCTGAAACATAAGAAGTTTTTCTAAGGTTTCTCTTTCTCTTTGAAGTCTTCTTTGTTAATATATGACTTCTGAAAGCTTTTGCTCTTTTAATCTTACCACTTCCAGTTAATTTAAATCTCTTTGCTGCAGCTCTTCTAGTTTTCATTTTAGGCATTACAAATTCCTCCTCTCAAATTTAAGCTTTTTTAGGAGCCAAAACCACTATCATGTTTTTACCTTCTAATTTAGCAGGTTTTTCTATAGTACATACATCCTGAACTTTTGCGATAAAAGAATCTAATATCTTCCTTCCAATGAAAGAATAATCTGCTTCTCTTCCTCTGAATCTGACAGTTACTTTAACTTTGTCTTCATCAAGCAGGAATTTTTTCGCATTATTAGCCTTAATTAGGATATCATGTTCCTCAATTGTTGGACTTAATCTAATTTCTTTTAGACTAACTATTTTTTGTTTCTTTTTAGCATCTTTATCTCTTTTAGCCTGTTCATAAATATACTTACCAAAATCCATAATTCGACATACTGGCGGATTAGCATTTGGTGATATCATCACTAAATCCAATTCTTTCTCTTCAGCAATCCTCAATGCTTCTTTTGATGATAAAATACCAAGCTGTGCGTTATCATCACCTAATACACGAAGTTCTTTTTCCCTAATCTCTTCATTTAAAAGAAAATCTTTACTAATAATATATCCCTCCTGAGTTTGCTCAAGCAGAGTATAACATCTACTTAAAGCTTTTATTCAATTAATTACTCACCACCTAAGAAGTGGAAACTTGTAACTCTACTACACATGGTACTAATGATACAAAGTATCTCCCATCCCTAACATAGGTTACGATAAGCTAATTGACATTAGCTCAATTAGCAGAGTGTACTCTACTAACTTTTAAGAGTGCCTTTTATGAAGCAGTTATACTATCCACAATTACAAAGTTCCACTAAATTTCTAAAAGAAGCTTCTCTCCGATATCATTTACAAATTAAGCTGAACTAAATGTATTCGTGGAAATTATATCTCTTAATCATTATTTCAAATATATAAAAAAAGGACAGCATATGCCGTCCTACATTAAACACAATAAATCAATGTTTAAACCCCACTAAGCAAATGCCGTAAGGTGAGAAACGGCTAGTTTCTTCTTAACAATCAATATTTTACTATTAAATTTCAATATTGTCAACAAAAATATTTATTTATTTTAATTTTTTTTCAACTTCCTCATTAATCTTTGCTATAAAATCATCTAAACCCATAGAACCAAGGTCTCCTTCTTTTCTGCTTCTTACAGCTACCTTTCCTTCCTTCAATTCCTTATCACCAATTACAAGCATATAAGGTATTTTTTGAAGCTGAGCTTCTCTGATTTTATATCCTATCTTTTCATTTCTAATATCAGTTTCAACTCTAATTTTATTAGCTTTCAATTTACTGTAAAGTTCATTAACATATTCATTTTGTGCACTTGTAATGTTCATAATTCTTACCTGAACTGGTGCAAGCCAAGTTGGAAATGCACCTGCATAATTTTCAATAAGAATTCCAATAAATCTTTCTACACTTCCAAATACAACTCTGTGAACCATAACAGGTCTATGTTTTTCTCCATCAGCAGCAATATAACTAAGATCAAATCTTTCAGGCATCTGGAAATCAAGCTGTATTGTACCACACTGCCAAGTTCTGCCTATGCAATCTTTTAAATGGAAATCAATCTTAGGACCATAGAAAGCACCATCACCTTCATTAATGATATATTTAAGTCCTGCAACATCTAATGCCTCAATCAATGAATCTGTTGCATGCTGCCAATCTTCATCACTTCCCATTGAATCTTCAGGTCTTGTAGATAATTCAACAAAATACTCAAATCCAAATACATTATAAAAATCATCTATCAATTTAATTATTCTAAGGATTTCATCTTTAATCTGTTCTTTTGCCATAAAAATATGAGCATCATCTTGAGTAAAGTTTCTTACCCTCATAAGACCATGAAGTGCACCCGAAAGTTCATGTCTATGAACAACTCCAAGCTCTGCAAGCCTTATTGGAAGTTCTCTGTATGAATGAAGCGAATTTTTATAAACCAATATGGAACCAGGACAGTTCATAGGTTTTATTGCATAATCTTCATTATCTATTTTTGTAAAATACATATTATCTTGATAATGATCCCAGTGACCTGACTGATGCCACAAAGATTCATTTAATATCATTGGAGTTCTGATTTCATCATAGCCCGCTTCTGTATGTTTTTCACGCCAATAACCTTCAAGAATGTTTCTTACAACCATTCCCTTTGGGTGGAAGAATGGGAATCCAGGTCCTTCATCATGAAGGCTGAATAAATCTAATTCTTTACCAATTTTTCTGTGATCTCTCTTTTTAGCTTCTTCAAGCATATGAACATACTCATCTAAATCACTCTTTTTAGTGAAAGCAGTACCATATATTCTTTGAAGCATTTTATTTTTTTCATTACCTCTCCAATATGCTCCTGCTATAGATAAAAGCTTAATTGCTTTAACCTTTCCAGTAGAAGGTACATGAGGTCCTGCACAAAGATCTGTAAAATCTCCTTGTTTATAAAATGATATAGTTTCACCTTCAGGCAAATCCTTTATAAGTTCAACTTTATAGCTTTCATTCTTTTCTTCCATGAATTTGATTGCTTCTTCTCTTGGAAGTTCAAATTTTTCAAGCTTTAAATCTTCTTTAACGATTTTAGCCATTTCTTTTTCTATTGTTTCCAGCATTTCTGGTGTAAATGAAAAATCTGCATCAAAATCATAATAAAAACCTGTGCTTATTGCTGGTCCAATGGCAAGCTTTACATTAGGGTATAATCTTTTTACAGCCTGTGATAATATATGTGATGCTGTATGTCTAAGAGTCCACTTTCCATCCTCATCATCAAAGGTCAATATTTCCAAGCTGCAATCTTTATCTATAATGGTCATAAGTTCAGCCCTCTCACCATTAATTTTAGCTGCTAGCGCTTTTTTCAATAGAGCTGGACTGATTTTTAAAGCAATTTCGCTGACACTCATACTGTTTTCAATTTCAAGAACGTTTCCATCTTTTAATGTAACTTTAATCATTTTTTTCCTCCTTATAAGTAATATACTGAACTCACCTATAGATGATATTCTTAATTTTCATTTGACATACTTTCCTATAATGCATTTAATTTTAATTAATCCTTAAAAATCATCAAATTGAAGCTTTTTAAAAACTTATTGAAATCTTATGATTAAGGATAGTAAAATTCAAAAAAACAAAAAACTCCTCCCAAGTATGGGACGAGTATATTTTCGTGGTTCCACCCAAATTAACAGCAAAAACATTTAATTTGCTATTATCTTTAGTATCTTTAACGCAGACATACGAAATAACTTACTAATAAAACTTCAGAATTCAACTCTTAGGTGGTTTTCAACAAAACTTTCCTGAAAAGTCTTTCAGCCGATGAACTTTCCTCTCTTTAAGAAGTAATTTGTTTACTCTTCCTAATCATAGTGTTTATTATATTCTTAATTTCATTTTTATTATATGCTTTTATATTTGTTATGTCAATAACTTTAGTTTTTAATTTTCCGTTCTAATTTCATACTACTTTTAATGTTTTTACACTGTTTACAGCTTTCACAAAAGTATACTTTTCCCTGAAAAACATTTTTTATTGTTTCAATCAATTCATTATTAGTACAATTTTCAATACAATGAAACACTATTTTTTGAGGTGCATTTGTAATTAAACTGCTCATTAATAAATCTTCTAAATTTGCAGTTGCAGTAAATCTAGCTTCTGAAGTATCATTTAAAATCTCTTCGCTAATGTCAATACCTTTTTTATCTTTAATAACATATTCGCCATTTTTCTCAATAAATATATTCAATTCATCTATTTTACTTTCCTGAATTTCTACAAAATATTTTAACAAATTTATAAATTCATTATACTCCTTTTCTGACATAAATCTTTCAACAACCCTATCTAATATACTTTCAATGTCTTCTCTAAACTCCTTCATTCTAAAAGTAATAAAACCATTAATATTTATCTCTCTGTTTTCTTCAAAACATTCAATAATTTTTTGAGTCATTATATTTTTTCTATTGAGAACATATACCATATCTTCATCAATAATTGGTCCTTGATATAAAAGTGCACTAATTGCAATTTTTTTCATTTCATTTATTTCATCAAATTTTAAGAAGAAATAATTATCTGCTAAAAAATTCTGCATATCTTTTTTATAAAATTCTAATACGAATACCCTATATAACATATTAGCTGCAAGAAGATCAAAATTTTTCATAAATCGTTCATTAATATTTTCATCATCTGCAAATATCTTTACGAAGTGTGTATTATCATTGATACTTTCAGATATTCCAATGGAATTTTTTTTAGCACTTAAATACTCTTTCATTTCATAGATACCTTCAATTATCTCATCAAAATCATTTTCATGTGTAATGGTTAAAAGTAACATATTGCACACTCCTTTCTTTATGAATAGTATGCGTCTAAAATAAAGAGATATTCATAATTATTTTGTCAAATATCGACAACTTTAGATACTTTATAATATAATTAATATAACCTATACTTTCCTTGGCCACGTTTAGTTCCAATTAATTTGTAAATGATAGTAAGGTGAATCTTCTTTCAGAAATTTAGCGGAACTTTGTAACCGAGGATATTATGTTTATGAAAAGAGTGTTAAAATGAAAACAGTAATTACAGATTTTAGAATTGATAATGAAGAAAAAAATAATTTAGAAAAACTTGGCTTTATCGTATTAAATGCAGGTCAGTGTGATAAACTTTACAATGCTGTCTGCGGTCATCCAGATATGCTCATTCATATTATTGATGATAAAAATATGATGGTTTATAAAAGCATGGATAAATCAATTATAGAAGAGCTCAAAAGATGCGGAAAAACAATTATCTTATCACAAAACGAATTAATTGGTAAATATCCTTATGATATTTGTTTAAATGCATTAAATTTTAATAATTTTTTTATACACAATTTAAAATATACAGATGAATTATTGTTAAAATATGTTTCAAAAAAAAATCTTATTAATGTTAAACAAGGCTATACAAAATGTTCTACTGCTGTAATTTCAGAAAATTCTATAATTACTAGTGATACAACCATAGCCTCTGCATTAAAAAAGCAAAACTTCGATGTCCTTCTGCTTCCTCCTGGAGACATTATTCTGCCTGGACTTGATTATGGATTCATTGGTGGAACCTGTGGTCTTTTAGACGAAAACCATATCGCTTTTTATGGTAATTTAAAACATTATAAATATGGTAATGAAGTTTTTAAATTTTTAGAAAAGCATAAAATTTCGCCTATTTTTCTGAGGGAAGGAAAACTTGTGGACAGGGGAAGTATTTTTGCAATGAACAATTAATTCAGCTTTGCGCGTAAAAAAACGCTTAAAGAAATAAATTCTTTAAGCGTTCTCTAAAAGGCGCCACCCGGATTTGAACCGGGGCAAAAAGGTTTTGCAGACCTTGACCTTACCGCTTGGCTATAGCGCCATATATGGAGCGGGAGACGGGACTCGAACCCGCGACGTTCACCTTGGCAAGGTGACGCTCTACCACTGAGCCACTCCCGCAGTTTTAAACTAAGTATGAGATGAAGAATAAATTATTATCTACATCTCATTTGGTGGCCAATACAGGAATCGAACCAGGGACACGAGGATTTTCA
>JAUZPN010000126.1 GCA_030705885.1 Bacillota bacterium
AGTATTAAAGCAAAAGCTTTAATATTAGGAATTCTTGCTTATTTAATTACTCCATTTGATATATTTCCGGAGTTTATTCCATTTATAGGTGAGATTGATGATGTTAGTGTAGCATTTTTTGGATTGAATTTTATTTTTAATGATATACCAGAGGAAATAATAGTCGAAAATTGGCAAGGTAATTGCAATATTATTTTAAAGGTTAGAGAAGTTGTTAATTTTATTTCAGATATTATAGGAATAAAAAATGTGAGAAATATTATTGAATCTATTAGTTTTATGAATAAAAAAGTAAATAAAATTAATAGTCATAAGCTTTTACAAAACAAAAATAAAGTATAAATTTATGTTTAATTATTTTTAAAATGCATATCCTATATATAACACAATATAAACAAAAGCTTATCAAAAAGGAGTGTGTGTTTTATGGGTAAATTTATAACAGGTATGACTACAGGTGCTATTATTGGTGCTATGGCAGGCGCAATGATAATTCCAGAACTTAATTATAGTACAAGAAAAAGAATGCAAAGATCAAAAAGAATGATGAAAAATATGGCTGAGGAAGCATTTTCAGGTGTTAAAGATTGGATGAAATGAAAAAAAACTCGGGATAACCGAGTTTTTTTTTAATATAATTATAATAGAAATATAATTATATTAAAAAATGTGGTATAATGTATTAATCAATATAAATTAAATGTGTTACTATTTTTAATCGTACACTATACTTTATCAGGTACATTTAGTTCTACTTAATTATGAGGAAAAGACTTTTAGGAATTAAGTGGAAATTTAGAACCGAACATAGTATATCTCTTATGGACCAGAATATTTTGATTTAAAGGAAGAGTGATTATGGAAATATTATCATTAGGTGAAAAGATTAAAAGAAAAAGAAAAGAACTAAATATGACATTAAAGGATTTAGCAGCAGAAAGAATAACACCTGGACAAATTAGTCTTGTTGAATCTGGAAAGTCTAATCCTAGTATGGATTTGTTAGAATATTTGGCAGCCAGCTTAAATACATCAGTAGAGTATTTAATGGAATCAGAAGAATCTCAAGCTGAGAAAATATGTGAGTACTATGAAAATATAGCTCAATCCTATATTTTTAATGGTGATTATATTCAAGGAGAAAATTATGCTGAACAAGCTTTATATTATGCAGAAAATTATAATTTAGAGTATAGAAAAGCTAAGAATTTCTACCTTCGAGGAGTTATTTATATGGAGAAAAAAGAGCTTGCTTTAGCTCAGCAGTTTTTCCTATCTGCAAATACCATATTTATAAAAAATAATAATTATGAAGATGTTGTTAGTACTTTTATTAAACTTGGTATAATTACTCTTGGTTTAAATGCGTATCATTCTTCAAACAGCTATTTTCAGCAAGCAGAAAAAGTGTTTAGTGATAATGATATAGGAGATGAATTTATTCTAGCTCAAATATATTATTATATATCTTATACAAATTTCAAGCTCGATAATATAGATAAAGCTATCAGCTATTCTTTTCTTTCAAAGGAAAAGTTTAAACAAATTGATGAAAAGAAAGAATATGCAAATTCAGTATTATTAATTTCAGAGGAATATAGCAAAAGTGGAAATATTGACAATGCAATAAAATATTCAAAAAAAGCTTTAAATTTATTCAGGGAACTTAATGATATTGATACTGTATCAGATATCGAAAATAGTTTAGGTATGTTATTTTATGAATTTGGTAATTTTGAAGAATCCTTTATTCATCTAAATAAGGCAAAAGAAATAAGAAAGAATAATAATGAAAATAAATTATTTGAAACTTTAACAGGCATTTGTGAAAACCACATAAAACTTAAAGATATAGATAGTGCTAGAAAAATTCTTGATGAAATGAATAGTATTTTAAATTCTTGCTCACAAACTTATATAGTTAATTACTATTTATTAAAATGCAGAGTTGAGATGTTAGAAGGTCAATTAAACGAGGCAGAGAGTACTTTGCTTGAAGTACTTGGATATGTTAAAAGTGTTAAAATGAAAAAAGAAGAAGCTGAAATAGATGTTTTGTTAGGTAAATTTTATATGGATTCTAGTAAAAAAGATGAAGCTGTAAAGTATTTAAATTTAGGAGTAGATATTTTAAAAGATATTGGTATTATTAAAAACTTGTAATTTATTTTGCATATGAATAGGTGAAAAAGGATGGAAATACTATCTATTGGTGAAAAGATTAAAAGATCACGAATTTATAAAGGTTTTACATTAAAAGAAGTGTGCAATGAAGAATTATCTGTATCTAAATTAAGTTGTATTGAAAATGGTAAAATAAAGTCAGACGATAACATACTTAAATATATAGCTAAAAAGCTGGATATAGATTTTAATTATTTGAAGCAGGATATTAGACAACAATTAGAAGCTGCTGTAGCTAATTTTGAAAAAGGATATGGAAATGAAAAAACGTTTGTGCATGAAATCCAATATTTTATAAATCTATCAGAAGAAAATCAATATTATGATTTAGCATTAAGATTTATTCATTTTTTATTTATATATTATTTGGAAAATAATAATTTTAATGATCTTTATAGTATAACAACAAAGTATTATGATTTTTATCAGAAAAATAGCAAAGAAGAAATTACAGTTATTTACTATCTAGATATGGCTAAATATTTGTTTATAAATAATGAATTTGTACAAGCATCTGCTTTTTTTAGTGATGTAAAAGTTTTATCAAAAAAAATAAACAATATGGAGTTATATACTATTGCTATTTATAATGAAGCAGTATGTTACTATGAGATTAATAACTTTGAAAAAGCATATAAACTAATATGTAACATTGAGAATTTAATTAAATATGTTAAAAAAGATATTGATATTGCAGAAATTTATCGTATACTTGCAATGCTTTCTATAAGGCTTAATAGAGAAAAGTTTGATTATTATAAAGATTTATCCTATAAATATTATGAAAATGATAAAAAGAGTAAAGCTGTTGCAATGTTTAAATATGCAATTCCTTTATTTGAAATAGGTGAAGATGAATTAGCAACTTATTTAGTTATAGATTCACTTGAAATATTTCCAAAGGAAGACAAAAAAAATTTAACAGAATTTATGATTGAAATTGTGAAAGTATTAATAGACAATAATTCTTTAAATCTTGGTGAAGAAATATGTCAAAATGCACTTAATAATTCTATTGAAATTGATGATATAAAGTTGATTGAAAGATCATATTATTTCAATGCTAAAATATTAGAAATAAAAAAGCAGTTTTCGTCTGCTGAGATGTATATGAATCTATCTCTTGATTTTTTAGTAAAGTTTGGAGATAATAAAAGTATATCAAAAAGATATTTTGAAATGGGATATATGTATTATAATTTGGGTCAGGTTAATGATGCATTAAATTTTTTTAATCTAGCTATTTCTATAGAAAAAAGTATATAAAATAATATTGTAATCAGGAGGTTTTATTTTATGTCAGTATTAGTTTGCGGCGGTGCAGGATATATTGGAAGTCACATGGTGGCTGAATTACTTGAAAATAATGAAGATGTTGTAGTTTTAGATAACTTTCAAAAAGGACATAGGGATGCAGTTATTGGAAATGTAAAAGTATATGAAGGAGATTTAAGAGACAGGAAAATACTTGATAAAGTATTATCAGAAAATAACATTGATGCAGTTATTGATTTTGCAGCTGACTCATTAGTTGGAGAAAGTGTTTCTGAACCATTAAAATATTTTAATAATAATGTTGGTGGTACAATAAGTTTATTACAAGCACTTAAAGATTATAATGTAAAAAATATTGTTTTTTCTTCGACAGCAGCAACATATGGAGAACCTGAAAATATTCCAATACTTGAAGGTGATAAAACATTCCCTACTAACCCATATGGAGAAACTAAACTCACAGTAGAAAAAATACTTAAGTGGTGTGATAATGCATATGGGATTAAGTATACTGCACTTAGATATTTTAATGCAGCAGGAGCACATATAAGTGGAAAAATTGGAGAAGATCATAGACCTGAATCTCATTTAATACCTATTATATTACAAGTAGCTTTAGGCAAGAGAGAAAAGATAATGATTTTTGGAAATGATTACAATACACCTGATGGAACTTGTGTAAGAGATTATATACATGTAAGTGATCTTGCAAGTGCACATCTTCTTGCATTAAATAAATTAAGACAAGGTGGAGAAAGCAAAATATACAATTTAGGAAATGGTAAGGGTTTCTCAGTTAAAGAAGTAATTGATGTTACAAAAAAGATTACAGGAATTGATATTAAAGCAGAAATTGCTCCAAGACGTGCAGGTGATCCAGCAGTTCTAATAGCATCCTCTGAAAAAGCAATTAAGGAGCTTCATTGGAAACCAAAATATGATTCACTGGAGACAATAATAGAAACAGCTTGGAATTATCATAAAAACCATATAAATGGATACGATAAATAAAAAAAAAGTTGGGATATGAATATTTCCCAACTTTTTTTATGGATGTATTTGATTACAATTAATTTTTTCTATAAACTCAATTTTACAAACTAACATATCAATAGTTTTTAAAACCTTATCAAAATTAATGTCCATAACATAATATTTATCTATTTCATCATATATTAGCTTACTTTCTGCCATTAATTTAAGGGAATGATTTATCAAAATTTTATAATTGTTGTTATCTACATCCATTTCCTCTTTATTTTTAATTATAATTGAACAATCTAAAAAATTACCTAGATATAACTGTAGTCCATCAAAAGAAATATTATTTAATTCATTTGAACTCATAACGGCTGTGTTTATATCAGGTATTAAAATATGCTCAATTTTGCTTGGAAGTAAAGGGTTGTGATAAATTTCAACAGTATATCCCCTTATAAATGCTTCCTCAGCAATATATTTCAATATGTTAGTTTTTCCAGTACCAGCATTTCCATTTAATACATACTTGTTCTCGTAATTAATATAATTGCTGTCAGCATATGTTACTATTCCTTCAGATGAAAATGCAGTTGTAAAAAGATGTCTTTTAAATTTAGGACAGCATTTAGAAGAGATAAATATTTTATTTTTTAAATTTTGTTTTAAATTATTGATTTTAGATATATTCAAAGCTAATGTATTGATATTCGCTAAATTGTTATGAATTTGATTAGCTGCCTTTAAATACATATAAGATCTATTCATACAAATAGAGAAATTTTTATAAATTTCTGAAATAAATTTCTGATTTTGTTTAAAATACTGTTTATTAAAGCATTCATTAACATCTATTGTTTCAAATTCGCAATCTAAGCAAAAATGGTTTTTTTCATTTGTAATGCTGCTATCAATTAATGCAATGTTTAAACTTTTAATAACCACTGCCCATAATTTATCTGGGTCTAAAGAACAATGATGATATTCAATATCATATCCTTTTTCATTAAAATAAATTCCAATTCTTTTAAATATTAAAGAATTACCTATTAGTGAACCATTCTTCACAAATATTATTAATTTTAAATTTTGCAAAATATAATTATAAAAAGAACAAAAACCTTGTGAAGTAATACCTTCTGGAAAGACGTTAATGATTTTGCCTTTCATATTATACACTCCTATATATAAATCATTTTATATATTATGCAAAATGAAAAGATTTTGTGAAAAATATTAAATACAAGTGTAATCTCTGTCAATTGTTATTATAGATTCATAAAATGGATTAAGTTTTTTAATATCATTATTTAACTTGTTCCTTAAATCATTGTTGAAATTATTGTCAATTTTTTTAGAAGAATCAAGTACAATATCAAAAATTAAATTTTTATGATCTCCTTCTCCAACAACTCTGAAATCATGCATTGATTTTATATAAGAATAATTATTAATAATTTTCTGTACTTCTGTTTTTAATGATATTATTTCAGAATCATCAATATTTATAGGATCCATATGAATAACTAAAAAGATATTTAATTTAGCTGAAATTTCTTTTTCAGCTAGATCTATTATTTCATGTATTTTAGTTATAGATATGTTAGAAGGAACTTCTGCATGCAGTGATGCCATACATCTTCCAGGACCATAGTTATGTATTATAAGATCATGAACACCGCTTATATTATCATAACTAAGAATTTCATTTTTTATTGAATTAACTAATTCAGTATCAGGAGCTTCGCCAAGAAGAGGATTTAAAGTTTCTTTAGTTAATGAAAGACCTGAAAGTGTTATAAAAATTGCTACAATAAAGCCTATATACCCATCAATAGGATATTTAATAAATTTAGCTGCTAATAAAGATAGAGCAACCCCGCTTAATATTACAACATCATTAAAGGCATCTTGTGATGATGCTTTTAGTGTTGAAGAATTAATATCTTTTCCAATATTTCTATTAAATATGCTTAGATAAATTTTAAGTGGAATAGAAATTAATACTAAAATAAAAGTAATTATACTGAATTTTATTGGTTCTGGATGAATAATTCTGCTAAAAGATGATTTGATAAATTCAATACCAACTATAATAATAATAAATGATACAATTATGGAAGCAATATATTCATAACGGCCGTGACCAAAAGGATGTTCATGATCTGCAGGTTTACTTGCTATTTTAAATCCTAATAATGTTACTATAGAAGAAGCAACATCGGAAAGATTATGAAATGCATCAGCAGTAACTGCAATACTATTAACTAAAAGTCCTATGCAAAATTCAATTAAAAAAATGCATAAATTAATAATAATACCTATGATTCCTCCAAGATAGCCATAACTTCTTCGTACGACAGGATCATTTGTTTTATCATAATTTTTTATAAAATGAGAAACGATTGAACGATATATCATAAATAAATTCACCTCTTACTTTGCATATATAATAGTATACTATGTTTAATCACAAAGTTCCACTAAATTTCTAAAAGGGAAATTTCTTTGACATTATTTGCAAGCTAAGTTTCGTTAAATAAATTCAAATAAAGTATATCATAGATTAATAAAATGAAAATGTTTACAATAAACTAATGTAAAATGAAGCAGTAATTTTGTAGAAAAGTGCAAGAATGTATTTCAATTTGCGAAAAAATTAAAAAAAATGAATTTTTGCTATTGAACACATTGCAAATTGCTATTATAATTAAGACAACAATATATCATTAATTAAAATTAGGTATAGTGAAAATTTATATTGTATAATTATTCAATTGTGCGTATAAATACAATATTTTTGGGGAGGCAGAAATAATGGCATTAAGCATTGGTTATCCTTCAAAACAGGGATTATATGATCCTTCTTTTGAAAAAGACAGCTGTGGAGTAGGTTTTGTTGCCAATATAAAAGGTGAAAAAACTCATGACATTGTTAAAAAAGGCTTACAGGTTTTACAGAATTTGAATCATAGGGGTGCTGTTGGTTCAGATCCAAAAACAGGAGATGGAGCAGGTGTACTTGTTCAGATTCCTGATGAATTTTTTAGGATGTATTTTGAAAAGAGTAATATTGAACTGCCAAAGGCAGGAGAATATGCAGTAGGTATGGTTTTCTTACCAAAGGAACCTGCTTTGAGACTTCAGTGCGAGGGTATTATAGAAAGAGTAATAGAAGAAGAAGGACAGAAGGTTCTTGCATGGAGAGATGTTCCTACTGATAATAGAGGAATAGGTGAAACAGCAAAAGGAACAGAACCTACAATTAGGCAGGTTTTTGTAGCTGCTAATAATAAAAACCAGACAGAGTTTGAACGGAAATTATATATTATTAGAAAGAGAGCAGAAAATGAAGTAAAAAGATTAGTTGATAAAAGTACAGAATATTTTTATATCTGTAGTTTGTCCAGCAGAACTGTTGTATATAAAGGATTATTGCTGGCTGATCAGATAAAAGGATTTTTTGTAGATCTTGATGATATAAACTTTAAAAGTGCAATTTCTCTTGTTCATTCAAGATACAGTACTAATACTTTTCCAACTTGGGATTTAGCACAGCCTTTTAGATTCCTTGCTCATAATGGTGAAATTAATACAATTAGAGGAAATAGAAACTGGATGGCAGCTAGAGAAGGTGTGTTAGAATCCGAATCATTTAGCAAAGATATTTCAAAATTATTTCCAATTGTAAGTCCAAATGGAAGTGACTCTGCATCTCTTGACAATATATTAGAGTTGCTTGAGGCAGATGGAAGAAGTTTAGCTCATTCAATGATGATGCTTATACCAGAAGCATGGCAGAATAATAGTTTAATGGAAGACTATAAAAAAGCATTTTATGAATATCATGGATCATTAATTGAACCTTGGGATGGACCAGCTGCAGTTGCATTTTCAGATGGTATACAGGTAGGTGCAACATTAGATAGGAATGGATTAAGACCTGCTAGATACATTATCACAAAAGGCGGATTAGTAGTACTAGCTTCAGAAGTTGGGGTTTTAGATATTAAGCCTGAAGAAATAAAGGAAAAAGGTAAATTAAAGCCTGGTAAAATGTTCTTAGTTGATACTTCACAAGGAAGAATTATAGATGATGAAGAATTAAAAAGAGAAATCTGTAATATAAAACCTTATAAAGAAATAGTAGAAAAGAATAGAATAAAGCTTGAATCATATGAAATTTTAGAAGAAAAATAT
>JAUZPN010000127.1 GCA_030705885.1 Bacillota bacterium
GTAAGGAAAGAACGCATTTTATTTGATAATATTGAACTCATGGCCATTTTGAACCCCTGCGTAAACTTCACTTTCCTCCACCTCCTCATCTGAAACTATCTTTCCATCCATAATTCTTAAAATTCTCTTAGCTTTTTTAGCAACATTCATGTCATGTGTTATTAAGACAATAGTATTCCCCTTTTTATGAAGCTCTTGAAGAACTCCAAGAACCTCCATTCCAGTTTTACTGTCTAATGCACCTGTTGGCTCATCTGCAAGTATTACAGAAGGTTTGCAGACTAATGCTCTGGCAATAGCAACTCTTTGCTGCTGACCTCCTGAAAGTTCAACAGGTTTATGATTCATTCTATCATATAGTCCAACACTTTTTATTGCTTCTATTGCTATTTCTTTTCTTTCCTTACTGCTGATACCCTGATATATAAGTGGTAATTCAACATTTTCCAAAGCTGAAAGCTTAGTCAATAGGTTAAATTTTTGAAATATAAAACCTATAGTTTTATTTCTATATTCTGATAATTCATTGTCATTGTAATCACTAATTTCCTGTCCATTCAACTGATAGCTTCCAGATGTCGCTGTATCAAGGCAGCCTATTATATTCATTAATGTTGATTTTCCTGAACCAGAGGGTCCTACTATAGCAACAAATTCTTTTTTTTCAATATTTAATGTTATATTGTTAAGTGCTTGTACTATGTTATCTCCCATGACATATGATTTAACAAGGTTTGTAATCTTTATCATTGACATACACATAGCCCTCCTTAATTTCCTTTACTACTGCCGCCTGATCTGCTTCCTCCGCCGCTGGAACTTCCGCCTCCGAAGCTGCCACTTCCGCCGCCAAAGCTGCCACTTCCGCCTCCAAAGCCGCTTCCACCGCCAAAGCCGCCATAACTTCCATATCCTGAACGCTGGTTTTGATTATTTGAACTTGTTGATGTCTTTGACTTTGTAATTTGAACAGCTATAAGAATTTGATCTCCTTCATTTAATCCATCAACTACTTCAACATTTGATGAAGTTGATAAACCAAGAGTAATTTTTTCTCCATTAGATGAAATTACATCTTGTAATGTCTTCTTTTGAGCTTCTTTAGTTTCTTTTCCATTTGAATCTAAAAGTCCATCAGGTGTAATTACAACAGCACTTGTTCCACGTTTTTGCTGTAATGCTCTTGATGAAACAACTAAAACATTTTCTTTGCTTTGAGTTATGATATTTACAGTTGTCGTCATACCTACCATTACATTAGTAGGATTATCAATAGAAACAGTAACATTATAATTTGTAACACCATTAGAAGAAGTTCCAAGTGCACCTATTTTAGTAACTTTACCGCTAAATGTCTTTCCTGTCATTGCATCAAGCATAACATTTGCTTTTTGTCCAATTCTAACATTTTTTATATCTAACTCATCTACAGAAACTATTGTCTGCATCTGTGCTGAATCAAGTATTGTTGCTACAGCTTTTCCATTAGATACTGTATCACCTAATTTATAATTTAATGCTGCAATAACACCATTTATTGGGCTTTTAATGCTGTCTTTATCAGCAGCTGCCTCAGCATTTGCAAGATCTGCCTGTGCTTGAGCCACATTCTGCTGTTTTGAATCTATATCGCTTTGAACTGCATCTCCATTTAATTTAATAATATTATCATTTTTATTTACTTCTGTATTTTCAGAAACATAGACATCAGAAACTGTTCCACTGCCTGATCCTGAAATGTTTACTGGATTATTTACATCAAGAGTTCCTATACCTAAAGTTGTACCATTTTTAGTAACTGTTACAGATGCTCCTATTGGAAAATCATCTCTATTAATAACAACTGAAAGTGAGCCATTACTTGAGCCAGCGCTTTTGCCTGAACCTTGTGAATTACTAGATTGTGAAGCTGTTGTAACAATTCCTTCAACTACTGTTCCATTATAATTTACATTAACAGTATCACCTGAATTAACATTTGAACTTGAACTGATAGTTGTTTTCATTTTTCCATCTGTTGATATAACTGCAATACTTCCAAGTGATTTCATTAATGATAAGTCATCACCAACACTAACAGTTACAGATTTAACTCTTCCTGAAGCTGGTGTTTTTACATACAAAGAATTTAAATTTTTTTGTGATTGAGCTAATGCACTATTAGCAGCTTTAAGAGCATTCTGCTTTGCAGTAACTGTCTGTGCAGCTGCAGGATCTACAATATGTGCTATTACATCTCCCTGCTTAACAGTATCTCCTTCTTTAAAAGGCAAAGTGTCAATAGTTCCATTTCCTGAGAATGACAAATCTGTTTGAGACGAATTAGTAACAGTTCCACTGCCGCTAATTGAAATGTTGATGTTACCTTTCCTTACTGTGACTGGTGTCAGCATTAATGTTGAACTGCTGCTATTACTGCCTGCAACAACTTTAGTATAACCAAAATAACTGCCTGCACCTACTACTACAACTGCGGCTACTGCAATTGCAACGGGCTTTATCCAACGCTTTTTCATTCATTGATCCCTCCATCATTATTAATGATATTTTTAATTATTATTTTAATATCTTCGTAGAGGAAACCCCTTCGAAGTAAATAATCAGCTAACTTTTTATATATCTTATTTTTATCTTTTTCAGACTTAATAATAATATTGTATCTTTTTAGTGCAATATCGTTTATATTATTTTTTCCCTGTGAAACTGAATTTTGCTGTATTATATCATCTTTATCTATAGTCTTATTAAGTAGTTCATTTACAATCTCACTATTGAAACCATTTCTGATAAGATATTCTCCAAGCTTCTTATATATTTTTCTAATATCATTTTCTTCTTTAATAAGGAGGTTATACTTTTTCTCTGCTAATGATTTTGCTGTATTATACTGCATATCATTATCTATAAGTTCAAGATGTGATTTTATTGTTTCTTCAGATATTCCTTTTCTTATAAGTGAATATTTTATTTTATTTTTACCTTGAGTTTTTATTTTTTCTTTTATATAAAGTTCTGTATACTTTTCATCATCTAAATAGTTATAAGATTTCAAAAACTCTACGCTTTTATCAATAGACTTTGAATCATAACCCTTACTCTGCAATTTATCTCTAATCTCTTTTTCTGATTTATAGCTTTTCTCAATAATATTAAGTGCAGTTTCCCTGCACATTAAAAAATTATTTTCAATTAATGATTGTTTAATTTCTGACATTAATATTGCAGCATTCTCTTTAAGTTTAAATTTAAATACTATCTCTTTACTGCATGAAAAAGCAAAATCACCATTAATATATATATTGCATCTTTCCTTATTCTTTTTTTGTTCTTCAATCTTTGTAACTATTACTGATGATTCTTCCATAAACTCTCAACTCTCCACTCTATAAGATCTAAACTTTCAATTCTCCACTTTCTCTGACAACAAAATATGTATAGTAGGTTCATTTAAAACCTTATTTGCTATCATATATATATCGTCTTTTGATATATTCTCAAGATTTTTCATGTCATTTTCAAATTCATAAATACTTTCATCATCAATAGCCTGATGAAGTACATAATTTCCTAAATCTGTAGAGTCCTCCATAGTAGATGCTACAGCTGTTTTTAAAACCTTTTTCATTAATGAAATAGTACCATCATCAAATCTTATATCTGATGTCTTTATTCTTTGAATACATTTATCTATTATATCCAAAGTTTCATCTATATTATCAAAGCTGACTGCTGTATAAATATAAAGAGTTTTTACATACTTTGAAGTATCAAGCTGAGAGTAAACATCATATGCAAGTCCTCTTTCCTCTCTAAGCTCTCTAAACAAAACTGAATTTGCACTTTCTCCAAGCTTATGATTTAATATTTTAAGAGCTAATTCTTCTTCTTTATTAATATTATGAAAGGTATACGCATAAATTATCGTACTTTGTTCAATTTCTTTTTTATAAGTAGTCTTTTTTATTGGGATATTATCTTCAATAATAAAAGCTGAATTATATAATTCTTTACTTTTCCAGCCTTCAAAATATCTTAAAACAATTTCTGATATATATTCATGCTCAAAAGGTGAAACTATAGAAATAACACAATTATTAGGAACATAATATTGTGAATAAAAATCAATAAGTTCCTGCCTTGAAAATTTTTTAACAGTTTTTTCTTCACCAATAGTGTCATATCTTAAAGGACTTTTTTTGAAAGCAGCTTCATGTATTTTTCTGAAACTGAAATCTTCAACATCATCTTTACTTGTTCTAATCTCAGCTAATATTACTCCTCTTTCTCTTTCAATTTCTTTTTCTGGGAAAGTAGAGTTCATAATCATATCTCCAAGCAGTTCTACTGAAACTTCAATCTCTTCACTTAAGGCAGTAATACTGTAGACTGTACTGTTAAAATCAGTATAAGCATTATACTCTCCGCCTCTCTCTTCTAAATCACTATTTAACTTTTCATTATTTCTGCTCTTAGTCCCTTTAAAAAGCATGTGTTCTATAAAATGAGATATGCCTTTTTCATTCTTTTTTTCATATAAAGATCCAACTTTAATCCCTATATGTACAGCAGCAATCTGTGTATCTCTCTTAATCGAAATAAGATTAATGCCATTAGGTAAAATAATATTATTTGTATCGAATAATTCTTTTTTCATTTAATCTCTCCTTAAATAACAATATAAAGCAATTATAATGTTTAAGTTGTCTTTATTCAAGTTAAGACAAGTGTTTTTGTTTATTATTTAAGGTGTATTTTTGTTTTAGATTATGTGATAATCATAAATATTTTGTGTGACATCATCATGACGAATTTACAAACAATTTGTGAATAAAAAAAATAGTTTATTCACACTTTATTAATTTTTAATTTTCTTAATATTTTTTTTATATTTTTTAATTGCTAATATGAAAATACTATGTTATGATAAAAGTTGCGTTAAGTACTTTGTTTGGCAAACTTAATTCGACTTAATTTATAAACGATAGAAAATAAAAGCTTTTTTAAAAAATTTAGTAAAAATTTGCAGCTGAACATAGTATACCAAACTTTTAATATAAGAAATTTTTATTTTACTTTAAATTTAAACTGATATAAAAATTAATAAAAAATAAAGGAATGATGAAACACAATGGAAAATATTAAATTCAGCGATTTAGGACTTAATGATTATGTCTTAAACGCAATAAATGATATGGGCTTTGAAGAACCATCACAAATTCAAGCAGAAGCAATACCTGTAGCTCTTCAAGGTTACGATATTATTGGTCAGGCACAGACTGGAACTGGTAAAACTGTTGCATTTGGTGTACCTATAATAAACAATATAGTTGCTAGAACTGGTAAAACTCAAGCAATTATACTTACTCCTACAAGAGAACTTGCAATTCAAGTTAATGATGAAATCGCAAGAATATCAAAATATGCTAAGTTAAGTTTATTACCTGTTTATGGTGGTCAGCCTATTGAAAGGCAGATACGTTCCCTTCAAAAAGGTATAGATTTAGTAGTTGGAACCCCTGGAAGAGTATTAGATCATATTAAAAGAGGAACTATTAATCTGCAGTCTATTAATTTTTTAGTAATTGATGAAGCTGATGAAATGCTTGATATGGGATTTATTGATGATATGGAAGAAATAATCAAAAATTTAAATCCTAAAAGACAAACCCTTCTATTCTCTGCAACAATGCCTTATGAAATTAAAAAATTGTCTTCAAAATACATGAAACCTGATACAAAACTAATTTCTATAATGAAAAATACATTAACAGTATCAAAAACAAAACAATTTTATTATGAAATAAAACAAAAAGACAGATTTGAATCATTTTGCAGAATTCTTGATGTTGAAGAACCTGAAACTGCAATAATATTCTGTAAAACAAAAAAAGGTGTAGATGAATTAGTATCCTCTATGCAGTCAAGAGGTTACAATGTTGAAGGAATGCATGGTGATATTAATCAAAATCAAAGACTTTCAACTCTTAAAAAGTTTAAGGAAGGTTCAATTGATTTTCTTGTAGCAACTGATGTTGCAGCCAGAGGTATAGATGTAGAAAATGTTACTCATGTAATAAATTATGATTTGCCTCAAGATACAGAATCATATGTTCATAGAATTGGAAGAACTGGAAGAGCAAACAAAGAAGGTATTGCATACAGCTTAGTAACTCCTAGAGAATACATGGCTCTTAAACAGATTGAAAAGGCCACAAAAAGTAAAGTTAAAAGAAAAGAGATACCTACAATTGATGATATTTATGAAATTAAATACCAAAACATGTTAAGTGATATTAGAACAACTATTAGTGAAGAAAATTATAAAAAATTTATACCTTTAGCTGCAGAATTAGATGAAGATTATAATCTTGTAGATGTTGCCGCAGCTCTTATGAAAATTATTTTTGAAAAAGAATTGAATTTTGATTATACTGAAAATTCATTAAGTGCCAGCTCTACAGTTAGATTATTCTTATCTGCAGGTAAAATTGACAGTGTAAATCCCAAAAAAATACTACAGTTTTTAGGAGATACTGCTGAAATCAACACAAATGAAATTGGTTCAATAAATATTCTTGAAAAGTTCTCATTTGTGGATGTTCCTGAAAGGTATGCTGATGTCATAATAAAGAAATGTAGTGGAAAGAAAATTAATTCAAGAAAAGTAAATATTGAAATAGCAAACAGCAAAAAATAAATAAGATGCCCATATGGGCATCTTATTTATTTTAAACAGCCTGTTTATTTATTGTTCCTTTTTTACTTCTTCCATTTCTTCAATCTCTTTTATTTTCTCTTCAACTTTTTCTTTAGTTAAAACACTCAATTTATTTGTAGTATAATCAAGTGCTTTATTCATAAGATCCAAAGCTTTTTCCTTATCTCCTAATGATAATGAAACTAATGCATAGTTATAATATGCATCTGGAAATTGTGGATTTTTAGGAATTAGTTTTTCATATATTCCTTTTGCCTTCTCATATTCTTCTCTATAATAATATGTACATCCTAAATTGTCCATAACACCAAAATCTAAATCATTAAATTCATATGCTTCTAAGTTTACATCATATGCTCTTTCAATATCACCTTTTATTAATAGCAAATACCCTAAATTAGAATAGATAATTGTAGTCTTGAAACCTTTGAGTATTTCTTCAAATCTTAATATAGCTTCATCTAAATTCCCTCTCTGCCATATTATTAGTGCTAAATATGATTTAAGTTTTAATCTTTCATCATTATTAATATTTTCATTAAGTAATGGAGTTATAACCTCTTCAGCCTTATCTAACTGCCTATCCCTTAACAACAGAAAACCATACAGCATTTTAATTTTTTTACTGCATTTTTTAAGACTATATGCTTTCTCCAGCCACTTAATTGATTCTGAAAAATCTCTTTTACTATAGCATTTAATTGCTTTAGAATAATAGTAATAATCCCTCTTTGAATAAATCAGAAAAGCAATAAGAAGGATAATCAGTGCTAACATTAGCCAATTGCTTATAAAATGTGCAATGACTAATGCTGCAGCAGCTATGACTACTTTTAAAAGTCCAGAATTTTTTTTCATAAGTACACCTGCTTCCTTTTGTATCTAACGATAAAACCTATTAAATTTTACCATAATATTTTGATATATTCAATTAGCAAAAATAAACTGATAATAATATTATTATTTAACCTTTATATTTTCTTCTCCTAATCTATTTTTTAATATCTGAACAATATCAGAATTATAATTAATTCTAATATCATTTAAAAGCATTTTCTTTCTTTCCTTTCTTGTGCAAATGATTATTTCAGTATTTCCTTTGTAGGATAGAAATATCTGCTTTAAATCTGGTAATACAATTTTAATAATACTTTCATTATCAAGAAGAATATATAATTTTTCCTTTGTTAATTTTTCTTTATAAGCAGCAATATAATTTTTAGTATCTTCTAAGTTATTATTATTTTGCGTTTTAGTTAATTCAGTGCTATTATTACCTTGCTCTTTAGTTAATTCAGTAATTTCTTCACAAAGTATTTTAGGCTGTTCACCTTCTCTTATACTTATTCTTCCTTTAACAATAACCATATTATCTTCTTCTATCAAACTTTTATATTTCTCAAAGATTTTAGGGAAAATAATCACTTCAATACCTGCATACAAATCCTCAAGCCTTAAAAATGCCATTCTATCATTATTTTTTGTAAGCTTTCTGCTTACTTCAGATATTATTCCGCCAATAATCACAATATTACCATCTAAGATATTGGAAATTTGTGATTCAGCATCTTCCTGAAGTGATTCTTCACTAATTACATCTGTTTCAAGTGACTCTTTTACAACAATATCTGAAATTTTAATGCTA
>JAUZPN010000128.1 GCA_030705885.1 Bacillota bacterium
AACGATATTAATAATATTTCTTCAAATGTTGAAACAAGTCTTAAAAAGCAAGGGAGCATTTTAGATAATTATAATGTAACATTTGGTGAATTAAATCCAAGTAACTTTACTGTACCGGTTACAATATCTATAACCCCTAAGGAATATTCAAAAGGATTAATTGCTAATTTACTGGCAAATAATAAAAGTGTTACTTTGAAAAATGAAGGAAAATCATTTGTTGGTACTGTAAATGCAAATATTTTTGATAATTTTCAATTAAAAGTTGATTTAAATAATAAGGGAGTTGATAAAATAGAAACACTTGAAGAATATGATGATTTGAAAGACAAATACCTGCTAAAGATATCAGGAGGATTTGATGGACAATCTAACAGTGGTTCTAATCAATATCAGTATAGTGGAAAAGTTAATCTTAACTTTAGTTCGTCTAAATCTAATGATGTTGAAAAAATTAGTATTATTAATGATGTAAATGGAGTTATAATTGGTAAACATCAAATAAAACCTTCAAATAGTGTGTCAGTAGATTTAAATGATAAAATAAAACTTAAAAATGGTGAAAAACTTATGACATATGCTATGGTTCAAGATAAGTATGATCTTAATTATAAATATATTGTAGATACATTTGTAACAGACAGTAATGGTAAACCTGTAACTGATAATTCTACATTGGAGATGCGTGGACTTACAGAAATCAGTGATAAAAATGGCAAAGTATTATATACTTTAAACAAAAAATAGAAGAGTAGTCAGCATCAATGTGTTACATATTAAATATCAATCTAAATCAAGTGTGGTATTAGTTTATATAAATTCTTTAAATTCCTTTCCTTTAGCAAAAATCAAAGGCTCTAGCAGTATATGCTGGAGCCTTTTTAACAAGATTTTTTGCTTGAATTATTCCTGAATAATTATTTGATAATAATTCTCTAGCAAAGAACAACAATCTTATATGGCGTAGTTTGAGCTGGTATGCTCTTGGTTGTAGGACCATACACAACAATTAGATTTCTGTTTTTAGGATAGATGCTAAAAGGCTGATCATTTGTTAATATTATTTTAGTAGAGCTGTCTATATTTAGCTTTAAATTTCCATCGCTGCTTATAAGTTGATTATTAAAATAGTCTACAGTAACATTTTGATTTTGTGTATCTTTTGCTATAACAATTGCATTGTATTGAGGCGGATAAATTAGAGGAACAGGCTCATTTGCATTATAAAATCCAGTTACAACGTCTCCTACAGCTATGGCTTTATGGTCTACAAAGTAAGTTTGAGGAGATATAACAAAATTTACATCACCTTTATCCGTGCTTTCAAGTGTCATTAATTTATAGCATCCCTCTGAAGTATCTTTACTGATATAATAGTTTTCGATTCTTGTAACAGTGCCGCTAAAGTATGCAAATTTTATTGATGTATTTTTTCGGGTAATATAAAAATAACGATAATCAGGTTGATTCATTAAGTAAGGACAAAAAGGAAATTGGTTACTATACATAAATAATACTCCTTAACATTAATTTAGTTATAACTATACTTTCCTCGGTCACATTTAATTCCAATTAATTTATAAATGATAGCGGAGAGAAGCTTCTTTTAGAAATTTAGTGGGACTTTGTGACCGAGGATAGTATAACATCATTATTAGTATATTATTTATTTTGAGAAGTGTTCTAATTGTATTAACACTAAATTAATTATCTAACTATTTGGATAAAATATAAAAAAATTATTGAAATAGTAATTAAGATAATATATAATTAAATTATAAATTTAATTAAATTATAATTATAATTAACAAAGTATTAGGGAGGGAAACTTGAATGAAAAATAGTAAAAAGAAACTTATGGCAATGTTAGTTTTCACATCAATTATCGCAACACAACTTTTAGTCCCTTGTACTGCTTTTGCAGCAAATACTATAACAAATACTACAACAAATACAAAAACGGATACGAAAACTCAAAAAACTACTGACAGAATATCAGGTGTCAATAGGTATGATACTTCTGTTCAAATCGCAAATAAAAATTGGACAACTTCAGACTATGCTGTTTTAGCAAGAGGTGATGATTTTGCGGATGCATTAAGTTCAGGTCCATTAGCAAAAGCTTATAATGCTCCAGTACTTTTAAGTCAAACAGGTAAGTTAGATCAAGAAGTACTTGATGAAATTATAAGTTTAAAAGTTAAAACTATATTTATTGCTGGAGGAACTGGTGCAATTTCTGCTGATATTGAAGCTGTTTTGGAATCAAAGTCAATTAGTGTGAAAAGGTTTTCTGGAAAGGATAGGTTTGAAACTTCAGAATTAATTGCAGCTCAAATTAAGATTAAAATAGGAAAAGTTAATGATGTTGCAATTGCTACAGGTTTAAATTATCCTGATGCTTTATCAATAGCACCGATTGCTTCAAGCAAAGATGCACCTATAATATTAACTAATGGTAAGGAAATTAGTGATTCAGCTAAAAAATTTATTACTGATAATGGTGTAACTAATACTTACATAATTGGGGGCACTGGAGTAATTTCTTTAGATATAGAAAATAATGTTGACAAACTTACTATAAATGGAGTTAATCTTAAGGCAGTTAGACTAGGTGGAAAAGACAGATATGATACAAATGCAAAAATAATAGATTATTTTAAAGATTCTATTGATTTTAGTAAAATATATTTAGCGGTTGGTGATGGACAAACCTCTACAGATGGTTTTCCAGATGCACTGTCAGGTAGTGCTTTAGCTGGAGCAAATAATGCAGCGATAGTTTTAGCATATAAACAATTATCAAGCTATTTAACAGATTTGTTAAGCAAGTATCTTAAAACAGATTCAACAATTATAGCATTTGGAGGAGTTGCAGTTATTTCAGATACTGTTCTTACTAATGCGGATAAACAAAGAGATACGAAAAAGATAACTCCTGAATTATCAAAAATATCATTAGTTGATCAAAATAATACTTCCATCAAGGGAAGAATTAATAAAGATAATATAACATTTGAAATTCCTGCTGATTCAAAAACTATAATTGAAGGTAGTGCAGCTTTAAATGAAGATTTAGCTTCAGTTACTCTTAAACTGGATTTAAACAACACTTCAACAGTTTGGAGGAATGACAACTATTTAGAAATACCAATATATAATATTAAAACTACTGATGATTTCTTAAAAATAATTTTAGATAAAGCTGCAATTGCAGGCTATGGAAGCTCTAATGGATTTAGTGTGGACAAGATTAAGACACTATTAAATGGAGCATCCATTACTCTTGTTGATAATAATGGAAATAAAAAAGTATATACTTTAGCAATATTTTCTGCTAAAAGTAAACAAGCTTATTTTAATACTGGATTTGCTTTATTCTCAAATACAAATGCAATAACTATTAATTGCTCAGAATCAAATATAAGAGGATTAGTTTACTCAAATGATAATTTTAATTTTAGTGGTTCAATTTTACATTTAGTTGATAAGTTATCAGCAGTAAAGAATATATCAGCATATGGATGGATTATAGATATTAAAAATAAGATACAGAATTCACAAAATCTGAATCTTCCTAATTATTCAAATGACATTCTTAATGATGTTAAAAGCGGAGAATATAAAGTACAGCAATTATCTAGTAATAATGATCTTCAAATAAAAGTACCTACATTATGCAATGATGCTATTTCAAGTTACTGTACAAATATTAGTGTAGGTAAAAATCTTATTTCACAAAAATCTGTAACTTTAAATGCTAATAATGTGAAACTTGGAGGAGATGAAAAAATAGTTCTATGCTCATTGAAGGGAGACATTACAATTAATGCTAGTACATTAGATGCAAATGGTTTAATCTATGCACCAAATGGAACAGTTTATATTAATGTTTCACGTTGTGATTTAAAAGGAACTATTATTGCTAAGGAAATAAAGTTTCAAGGAAGTTATTTTAATGTTAATAAATAAACGATGATTTTCTCTTATTGAAACTTTATGATTAAGAATAGTATAGAATCCACATTAGTGCAATTAAAAGCATCAATGTGGATTCTATTTTTAATGTTTAATATTCTTTGTTAAACTCTGCTCATAACATTACTATAAAGCTTTTCAGCCATTTCCTTAATTAAATCAGTCAGCTGCAGCTTCTCAATCCATTGGTTAGGAATTGATTTTAATCCTAATTTTGCACCCATTATATTTCCACAGACAGCTCCAGTACTATCACTGTCTCCACTATGATTTACCGAAAGCTTAAGTGCCTTTTCAAAATCTTCTGGATAAGAAAGAGCACAATATACAGCTATTGACAGTGCCTCTTCACCAATCCATCCTTCTCCAAGCTGTGAAAGCTTTTCTGGACTTGGATTACCATCCTTAGCTAAGGAGACTGCTTTTTTTAATGCGGTTATAGTTTCCTTTTTATTTTTCTCTACATATTCCAGAAGTCTTATAGCATTATTAACAGCATCTTCAATTGGTAAGAAGCTGCATAAATCAGAAATTATACTTGCAAAAGCACCTGCGCATAGATATCCTGTTGGATGCCCATGAGTGATTGCAGCCAGTTCACACCCAAGATTAAATGAATCTTTATTTCTATTAACAAAATATAACCCAGCAGGAGCTGCTCTCATAACTCCGCCGCAGCCCTTACTTTTATTTATATGATTTGCCATAGTGCCGAATTTATTGTTTTTAGTTCGTATTAAAGCTGTGATACAGCTGTTACCAGGAGATTTTTGCGAAAATAATTCCTTATATTGAAAAAGAGGAGAATTTACATCTTCGATAAGATGCTCATATTCTTTTGAAATGGGATAACCTTGAGTGTGTAACCATCTTTCATAAGAATAAAATATACATTTTGAAATACTTATATCTTCTCCATTTTTTCTTTTGTTTTCAAAATTTAATATACCTTCAATGGTAAATAATGTCATCTGCGTATCATCAGAAATATGAGCATTACTAGAAAACCTATTTACTTCTAAATCCTCTATACCATTTACACCATACTTATTATATATTTCATTTATATTAAAAAATTCTATTGGGTATCCAAGGGCATCACCAATAGAACCTCCAAGTAAACATCCGATGAATTTTTCTCTTAATCTTTTCATAGCAATCCCCTTTCTAAATACATTATATCACTTTTTATCTAATTAAAAATATTAAAATTTGTTACTTAGCTCACAAAGTTTAATATTAATTTAGCCAAAGCCAAATTAATTTGATAATTATTTTTGAAAAAACATTACATATTGCAAATATAATTTTAGTTTCTTTGATATTTTTGGAAAAATTTTAATTATATTTGCAATCATAACAAATATATAGTATAATGAAAACGAATACATTCCCTAATAATATTATAAATATAGTCTAATCTACACTTTCTTTGGATACATTTAATTCCAATTTATTTATGAAGGATAGTGATGTAAAGCTTCTTTCAAAAATTTATTGGAATTTTATGGCCAAGGAAAGTATAAGAATGTAGGGAAGTTTTATGACTTTAATAATACAAAAGTTATTTGAATGTAGAAATTTAATTGTAATATATAAATATCTTAGTTTAGATAAGGAGTTGAGTATTCATGTGTACTTCTAAGGAAAAACTAATTTTTGATACTTATGTAGAAGGTGATTTAATAACTAATGATTTAATTGAAGTAGTTCAAAAAAAATCAAAGGTATTAGATTGCGAAATTTACAGAGGAATTTTTGCACCCAATGTTGTATTAAAAGTAGGGGACAATATTAATAAATATTATTGTAATAAAATTATGTCTTTTTCAAAAAACTTTAATATAGCAAAAGAATTTTCAAAAAAGTTTTTTATTGATGAAAACGTTTTAAACTCCTTAAATAAGGATGGATATAATGTAGATTACAGTTATAAACCAGATGATGAATCCTTTTTTTCTAAAGTAATTATTAGAATGAAAAATCAAAAATCTTTAGATCTATACGATGATTATAAAAATAAAGCATATGAACGTGAAAAAGAGGTATTAGTTCTTACAGAACCCCTTTATATTCAATCAATTACTAAAGAAGATGATACAGTTATAGTTGATTGTGTTGATTTGTTTGAAATTGCCAAAAGTTATATGATTTATATGTAGAAACTAAATTCATTTATACTTTCTTCGTCACATTTAGTTCCAATTAATTAGTGAAGGATAGCAAGGTAAAGCTTCTTTCAAAAATTCATTGGAACTTTTTGACTGAGGGTAGTATATAAATTTAGTTGAAATGTGTCTAAGAAAATCATATTTCCACTAAAAAACATTGACACATTGATATCATAATACTATAATTTTATTTATAATAAATTGTAAAATTCATTGATTAGGAAAAGTAACACTGGACTTTAGTTACAGAGAGTCGGTATATACTATCTTTGGTTACAAAGTTCTACTTAATTTCTAAGGGAATTTTCTTTCCACTATGATTTATAAATTAAGTTAAACTAAATGTGATTAAGAAAAGTATAGCTGGAAGCCGATACGATGTCTGATGCGAATGGGCCTAGGAGAAGTGAAACGAAATTATTTAAAGTAGTGTTCATCCGACTTCCCAGCGTTAATGGGATAAGATATTTTTGTATCTTAAAAGTTGTGCTGTTAAGCAAATTTAGGTGGTACCGCGGAGTAAGTTTCGTCCTATTATTTTAGGAGGAGGCTTTTTTTATTTATTGGTAATATTTGCTTGTAATTAGGATTTTATTATTAAATACTTTTATTTATATGTAATTGTTTTCATTATATATAAAAAATATAGTATGGGAGGTTTAACATGTCAAAAAAACTATTAATGGGCAACGAAGCAATAGCATTTGGAGCAATAAAAGCAGGAGTAAATGTTGTTTCAGGTTATCCTGGAACACCGTCTACCGAAGTTTTAGAAACTATAGCAAAAAACAATCCTGGTGATATTTATGTAGAATGGTCGGTAAATGAAAAGGTTGCAATGGAGGTTGCTGCAGGAGCTGCTTATGCAGGTTCAAGAACTCTTGTGACAATGAAACAGGTTGGACTTAATGTAGCATCAGACCCTTTGATGAGTTTATCATATATAGGAGTTAAGGGCGGAATGGTTGTACTTGTTGCAGATGATCCAGGACCTTTCTCATCACAAACTGAACAGGATACAAGGCATTATGCAAAGTTTGCAAATCTGCCTGTTTTTGATCCTTCTTCCCCTGAAGAAGCTTACGAAATGATACAGTCAGCATTTGAACTTTCAGAAAAGGTTAAGAAACCTGTGTTTTTAAGACCTACAACAAGGATATGTCATTCCTGCAGTACTATAGATTTATCAGAAGAAAGATTAATACATAAAGCTGATGGATTTGTAAAAGATATTTCATGGGTTATCTTCCCTGCACTTTCGTATAAGAAGCATGTGCAGATAGAAGAACTTCAGGAAACATTAAGCACATTATTTGATGATGTAAGCTATAATTCCATAAATGGAACTGGTAAAAAAGGTATTGCTGCATCAGGTGTTGCTTATGCATATATAAAAGAAGTATTAACAAAAATGAATAAAGAAATTAAGCTGTTTAAAGTTGGAACTCCTTATCCACTGCCTAAAAAATCAGCATTAAAATTTATGGAAGGTTTGGATGAAGTATTAGTTCTTGAAGAATTAGATCCAGTTATCGAAGAAGGACTTCTTGAACTTTGTGCAGTAAACAAGTTGAACACTGTAATAAAAGGCAAGAAAACTGGAAACCTGCCTTGCGCCGGAGAATATTCTTTTGAATTAGTAAAATCAGCTTTTCTTAAATTTATAAACGAAGAAGAAAAAGATTGTGCTTCTTCAGTTAAAGCACCACAACTTCCAGTAAGACCTCCTGTATTATGTGCAGGTTGTCCTCATAGGGCATCATTTTATGCAGTTAAAAATGCTTTAAAAGGTCAGAAAGCTGTTTTCTCAGGTGATATAGGCTGCTATACTTTAGGAAATGCCAAACCTCTTGATATGGTAGATACATGTTTATGTATGGGAGCAGGAATTACAATAGCTCAAGGCTTGCAGCGTTCAGAACCTGATGTTAAGCATTTAGCATTTATCGGTGATTCAACATTTTTCCATACAGGAATACCAGGCGTTATAAATGCTGTATATAATAATACAGATATAACAGTCATAATACTTGACAACAGTACTACTGCAATGACTGGACACCAGCCTCATCCAGGTACAGGTAAAACTATGATGGGCAGTA
>JAUZPN010000129.1 GCA_030705885.1 Bacillota bacterium
GAACCAATACATGGTTCAGCTCCTGATATAGCAGGACAGGATAAAGCAAATCCAATTGCAACTATCATGAGTGTAGCTATGATGTTAAGATACAGCTTTGATATGCAGGAAGCAGCTAATGATATCGAAAGTGCAGTTTCAAAGGTTCTTGATAAAGGTTACCGTACTGGTGACATAATGCAGCCTGGAAAGACATTAGTTGGAACAGAAGAAATGGGAGCTAAGATTACAGCTGAAATATAATCAAGGTAAAAGTGTGTGCAATGAATATGTACACACTTTTATTTTTTTGTATTGAAATAGATTCTTAATTCATACCTAAAATCTTATATAAATAGTTGACATAATTCGTTATTATTGTTATAATAATATTTGAAAATAAACATTTTAAATTCGTTGATTAGGATGAGTAGCTATATTAGTTTAGTTAAAACTTTTTAGTTTTGTGTAAGAGAGTTGAGAATGGTGGGATCTCAATACGATAACATATAGTGAATGGACCTGATAGAAGTAAACCGAAATCCATTTTGGAAAGTAGTATTTACCGTAGGCTGTACGTTATAACAGATAGGACATGTTAGTGTCTGAAAGAGATGTGCATTTTTATGCATAATTTAGGTGGTACCGCGAATTCAGCTTCGCCCTAAAATTTTATATTTTAGGGCGGGGCTTTTTTATTTGTTTTTATTTAAAGGAGGGTAATAAATGAAAATATTATTAATTGATAATTATGATTCCTTTACCTATAATGTATATCAATATTTATTAGAATTAGAACATGAAGTGCTTGTAGTAAGAAATGACAAAATAACAATTGAAGAGATAAAATCTTTAAACCCAGATGCTATTTTTCTTTCTCCAGGACCTAAGACACCAAAAGAAGCAGGAATATGTCTGATGGTTATAAAGGAATTTGCAGGAAAGATATCTATTTTTGGGATATGCCTTGGTCATCAGTCAATAGGTGAAGCTTTTGGAGGGGTAGTTATTCATGCAAAACAATTAATGCATGGAAAAACTTCAAAAATTATTCCATTTAATAAAGGTGTTATGAAAGAATTTAATGAACCATTTATAGCAACAAGATATCATTCATTAATAATAGAAAAAGAAACACTTCCTGATTGTCTTGAAATTACTTGTGAAAGTGAAGATGGGCAAATTATGGGTGTTGTTCATAAAGAATATAATATTGAAGGTGTTCAGTTTCATCCTGAGTCTATAATGACTGAAAGCGGAAAGAAAATATTAGATGCTTTCTTAAAAAGAACTGAAAAGTTAATTAAGTCAGATAATAAATTTGAAGATTATTCAGGAAAAGTTTTTAAATTACAGAAAGAAGATAAAATTAATACTTCTAAAGAAATAAATATTCATCAATATATTACAGAAGTAAATATAAAGGAAGAACCATTTAAGGTATTTAAAAAATTGCAAAGTCATTTTGGAAGTAATAAATGTTTCCTTTTAGAATCTGCATCTGGACCTAAAATTGATTGTACTAAAACTACAGTTGGGTTGTTTCCTGAATTTGAAATTTTGCTGACTGGTTCAAATATGACTGTAAAAAGCAGTAATGATAAATGGAAAACATATTTATATGAAATTTTAAAAAAACAATACAGCTTAAATGATGGAGTGTTTTATATAGGAGAAGATAAATTCTCAAAAATTTTTAAATTATTATCAGAAAGTATTAAATTAATAAAAAATCATAATAAAAATTTGGTAATAAGTAATGGATTGACAGGATATTTCAGCTATGAGTATCTGCATCGAATAGAGAATGTACCAAAGCACAAGAATAACGTATTAGGACTTCCTGAAGTTCATTTAAAATATTTCCCGATACTGCTTGAAATGGAATTTGACAAAAAGAAAGCTTTAATTGTAGAAAATGATTTAAATGATATAAAAAATTCATTAATTAATGAAGTTGTAAAAGTTATTGATACAGAATCAGAAATTTATAAAGAAAAAGAAATTACTAATAATGAAATACCTAAAGAGCTTATGAAATCAAATATAACTAAAGAAGAGTATTATAAGAGAGTTAAAACTGCTAAAAAATATATTTATGAAGGTGATATATTTCAAGTTCAGTTAGGTCAAAGGGTATGTATTGATAAAGATATTAATTCAGTAGATTTATATGAAACATTAAAAAGAATTAACCCTTCACCATATATGTTTTATTGGGATAATGAAGATTATCAGCTTATGGGAGACAGCCCTGAACTTCAGCTTAGAGTTGATAATGGAAAAATAATGATAAGGCCAATAGCTGGTACATCAAAAGGAAAGGGTACAGATGAAAAAAGCAGAAATGAAATATTAGAGAAATTCACAAAAGATTCAAAAGAAAATGCTGAACACATTATGCTTGTGGATTTAGCAAGAAATGATATTGGATGCAAAGCAGTAAAAGGTTCTGTACATGTTAGTCAGCTTATGAAGGTAGAAGAATTTTCTCATGTTTTTCATTTAACAAGTACAGTAGTAGGTCAGCTTAAAGAGGGATTAAACTCAATGGAGGTTTTTGAATCAACATTTCCAGCAGGTACACTTTCAGGAGCTCCTAAAGTAAGAGCCATGGAAATAATTTCAGAATTAGAAACAGAAATAAGAGGACCTTATGGCGGTGCTTTTGGATTCTTTGATTTTGATGGTAATATAGTAACTTCTATAATTATTAGAACTATACTTAGAAAAGACAAGAAATTATATATTCACGCTTCTGCAGGTATTGTTGCTGATTCAGTGCCAGAAAGTGAATGGAATGAAACACTTCATAAAATGGCAGGATTGAGACAAGCAATTTCTAATAATTTATAAATGCTATTTGATATATAATTTAAAAATCTTATTTGATATATAATTTAAAAATAAAGGAGTGTTTATTATGAGTTTAGCTGTTTTAAATAAAAATCTGCAAAAGGTAATTGCAGGAGTAAATTTATCTTTCGATGAAGCTAATGATACTATGCTTGATTTGATGAGTGGTGAAGCTAGTGATGCAGAAATTGGTGCATTTTTAGCAGCACTAAAGGCTAAAGGAGAAACTATTGACGAAATTTCAGGATTGGCAAATGGTATGCGTGAAAAAGCTGTTAAAATTAATACTAATCATGAGTCTGTAATAGATATTGTCGGAACTGGCGGAGATAAAGCTGGTACATTTAATATAAGCAGTACATCTGCTTTCGTAATTGCAGGAGCAGGAATTGCTGTAGCAAAACATGGCAACAGGTCAATCTCTAGTAAGAGTGGTGCTGCAGATGTTTTAGAAGCATTAGGAATTAATATAAATGGCGAAATAAGTCAAATTGAAAGTCAGCTGAATAATATTGGAATTACATTTTTATTTGCTCCAAAGGTTAATCTTAGTATGAAATATGTTATGAAGGCTAGAAAGGACTTAGGAATTCCTACTGTTTTTAATGTACTTGGACCTCTTACTAACCCTGTAAAGCTAAGCGGTCAGGTTTTAGGTGTTTATAAAGATGATTTAGTACTTCCAATGGCTAAATCACTTCAAAAGCTTGGTATAAAGAAAGCTGTTGTAGTATATGGAGCAGGAGGATTAGATGAAGCTTCTTTAAGTGGTGATAATCATGTTGCAATAGTGAATGGTGATGTTATTACTGAACAAAAAATAAATTCAAAGGATTTAGGGCTGCTTTCAGTTCCGAATACTGAGCTTATTGGTGGTACTCCTGCAGAAAATGCAGAAATAACATTAGCAATATTAAAAGGAGAAAAAGGTGCTAAAAGAGATGCAGTATTATTAAATTCTGCACTTGGAATATTAGCAGCAGATCGTGCAGAGGATATTAAGGAAGCAATAGAAATAGCAAAAGAAAGCATAGATTCAGGAAAAGCTTTAGAGAAATTACAGCAATATATTAATATAAGTAAATAATTAATGATTTTTCAGTATGAAGGAAAGGAAGTGAAGGTAAATGCAGGATTTTTTAGAAAATATATTAAAAGTAAAAAAGGATGAAGTTGAAGAGTTAAAAAAGACTTTTAAATTTTTAAAAGATGAAAGAAAATGTATATCTCTTATAGAAAAATTAAAATCATCAAAAAATATTGGAATTATTGCAGAAATAAAGAAGGGTTCACCATCTAAAGGACTTTTTAATGCTGACTTAGATATAGTTGGTCAGGCTAAGCTTTATGAAAAGTTTGGAGCTTCTGCAATATCTGTTTTAACAGACAGCAAATTCTTTTATGGTTCCTTTGACTACCTGAAAGAGGTAAGGAAAGCAGTCAGCTTGCCATTATTATGTAAGGATTTTATTATTGATGAAATTCAAATAGAAAAAGCAAAAAGCTCTGGGGCAGATTTAATTTTGCTTATAGTTGCTGCACTTAATGATGATAAACTTACAAGTCTATATAGTTATGCAAAAAAATTAGGTTTAGAAGTTCTTGTAGAAACTCATAATGAAGATGAATTAAATAGAGCACTAAATTTAGATGCTAAGCTTATAGGAATAAATAATAGAAATCTTAAAACTTTTAAAGTTGATTTAAATACTACAATAGAATTAGCTGATAAGATAAATAATGGTGCTTTGATTATTGGTGAAAGTGGAATTAAAACTAATTATGATGTAAAGAAACTAAGAACTTCTGGAGTTGATGGAATACTTGTGGGTGAAACATTTGTTACATCTACTAATCTTTCAGAATCATTCAATGAATTATTAATAGAAAAATGAATTGGAGAAAAAATGGATACTCTAGTTAAAATATGTGGTATAAGAGATGTTGCTTCGGCTGAAGCTGCAGTAAGCTTTGGAGCAGATTATTTGGGATTTGTTTTTGCAGAAAGCAAAAGAAGAATAAATATTGAAAAAGCAAAAGAAATCATAAAATATATTCCTTCAAATGTTGCTAAAGTTGGAGTCTTTGTAAATGAATCAATAGAAACTTTAGAATATACTGCTTTGGAGTGTGGACTTGATTATGTTCAGCTTCATGGTAAGGAAAGCTCAGAATTTTGTAAAAAGCTTAAAGTACCTGTAATTAAAAGCTTTAGTATAAAAGAAAAGAAAGATATAAATAATATTACTGAATATGAGGTGAAAGCATATTTAGTTGATAGTGATACAGGTAAATATGCTGGAGGCAGCGGAGTAACATTTAATTGGGAGCTCTTAAACAATATTGATGAAAGTATAAAGAAAAAGTTAATTTTAGCAGGAGGACTTAATGCTGATAATGTTTTAGAAGCTATTGAAAAAATAAAGCCTTTTGCTGTAGATGTAAGCAGTGGCGTTGAAACAGAAGGTAGAAAAGACTTAGCTAAAATTGAAAAGTTTATTAAGATTATTAAAAATAAAAACAAAACATTTTAAAATCAGGAGGTAACATAATGGGAAATTACAATATGCCAGATGAAATAGGACATTTCGGATCTTATGGAGGAAGATTTGTACCTGAAACATTGATGAATGCTTTACTTGAACTTGAAAAAAACTATAATGAGGTAAAGGATGACAAAGAGTTTAACGATAAAATTAATTATTATTTAAAACAATATGTCGGAAGAGAGAATCCTCTTTATTTTGCAGAAAATTTAACAAAACTCTGTAATGGTCCAAAGATATATTTAAAAAGAGAAGATTTAAATCATACTGGAGCTCATAAAATAAATAATACCATTGGACAAGTACTTTTAGCAGTTCGTATGGGAAAGAAAAAGGTTGTAGCTGAAACAGGTGCAGGACAGCATGGTGTTGCAACAGCTACAGCAGCAGCATTATTTGGATTGAAATGTACTATATTTATGGGTGAAGAAGACATAAAAAGACAAAAGCTTAATGTGTTTAGAATGAAACTTCTTGGGGCTGAAGTAGTGTCA
Organism: Bacillota bacterium; assembly: GCA_030705885.1. GTDB lineage: Bacteria > Bacillota > Clostridia > Clostridiales > Clostridiaceae > JAUZPN01. Next base: position 5,876 of record JAUZPN010000129.1, read on the forward strand.
GTAAAATCAGGAAGCCGAACACTTAAGGATGCTGTAAACGAAGCACTTCGTTTTTGGGTTTCTAATGTATATGATACTCATTATGTAATGGGCTCAGTACTCGGACCTCATCCATTCCCTCAAATAGTTAGAGATTATCAAAGTATAATAGGTAAAGAAACTAAAAAACAATATGCAGAAGCAGAAGGAAAGCTTCCTGATGCAATTGTTGCGTGTGTTGGCGGCGGAAGTAATGCTATGGGTATGTTCTATTCATTTATTGAAGATACTTCAGTAAAGCTATATGGAGTTGAAGCTGCAGGAAAAGGACTTGATACAGAGGAAAATGCAGCAACTATTGCAAATGGAAAAGTTGGAGTTCTTCATGGTGCAATGATGTATTTAATGCAGGATGTTAATGGTCAGATTCATGAAGTTTACTCAATATCAGCAGGTCTTGATTATCCAGGAATAGGCCCTGAACACTGCTATCTAAATGATATAAAAAGAGTAAAATATGAATCAATTACAGATAAGGAAGCTTTAGATGCATTTCAGACTCTCTCAAAAATTGAAGGAATAATACCAGCACTAGAAAGCTCTCATGCTGTTGCATATGCTATGAAACTTGCTAAGAACATGAAAAAAGATGAAGGTATGGTAATTTGTCTATCCGGTAGAGGAGATAAAGATGTTGAAAGTGTTGCAAAAGTTTTAGGAGTAGAGGTTTAAAATAAGGGGGGTAACCATTCATGGGTTTAGAAAGAATAAATAAAAAGTTTGATAAGCTTAAAGAAGAAGGAAAGAAAGCATTTATACCATATATAATGGCTGGCGATGGAGGTATGGAAAAAACAGAAAAACTTATATATCTGCTTGAGGGTATAGGTGCTTCTGTAATAGAGTTAGGTGCTCCGTTTTCAGATCCTGTAGCAGATGGACCTACTATTCAGGCTGCAGATGAAAGGTCACTTTCAAGAGGAACTAATTTAAAAGAAATATTAGAATTTGTTGAAAAAATAAGACACAATACACAGATTCCAATAGTTATAATGGGATACTTAAATCCGATAATGCAATTTGGAATAAGTAAGTTTTGTGATGAATGTAGTCGCGTAGGTGTAGATGGTTTAATTATTCCTGACTTGCCTTATGAAGAATGGAGTATAATTAAAGACGATGTTAAGAAAAATAATATTGCATTAATTCCATTAGTAACACCTACCAGCGGAGCACATCGTATAAAAATATTAAGTTCAGAAGGAACTGGTTATGTATATACTGTTACTGTAGCAGGAGTTACTGGAAGCAGAAGAGAATTTAACAATGATTTATATGAACTATTAGAAGAAGTAAAGTCAATTAGTAATATACCAGTAGTAGCAGGCTTTGGAATATCTACAAAAGCTCATGTACAAGAAATAGAAAAATATTGTGATGGTGTTGTAGTTGGAAGCAAAATTGTAGAACTTGCTCATATTAATAATTTTGATGAAATAAAAAACATATTTGGATAAAATAAAATTCAAAATTGTGTATAAAATAATAATTAATAGGACATAATATCATTTGTAGGAGTGATATTTATGATGAAAAAAAAGAAATTATTTTATATACTATGTTCAGTAGTTTTATTTATATCTTTTATATTAGGTGGTTTTTGTGGAGCATACATGTATAAAAAAAATATTAATGATGAAGCTGTATCTAATGTTAATTCATTTGCAAATAATGATGACGTTAAAGTAAGCAATAAAACTAATATTATTTTATCCACCATTTATGAAAAAAGCGGTGATTGTATAAAAGATAAAGAAGTAAACGGAAAACAGTATTCAGGAGAAAACAGAAAAGAACTTGAAAAAAGCTTTGAAAAAGAAGGATATGTTGTAGAAAAAATGACATCATCAGAAATAAGTATGAAAAGGGCTATAAACAGGTACGCTCCAAATAGGTATATTGTGGGCATAAAAGATGGATATATAGCAATTTTTAAAACTGATAAAGAAGGAAATGAGTTTATTGAGGATAGTAGTAATGATATAACAAAAATCAGAACTGCTAACCTAAAACAAGGTGATATTGATTTGCTTCAAAATGGCTCTAAAGATTTTGAATTTAACACAAAAGATGAAGCTTTTTCAAAACTCGAGGATTATATTTAAAATCCTCGAGTTTTTTAATATAA
>JAUZPN010000013.1 GCA_030705885.1 Bacillota bacterium
AAGCCTTGGACGAAAAATTTAGTATTATTTTCTGCAATGTTAGCTTCAATTTCTACAGCTATGGCAGAGATATTGGGTGGAGGCATAGCACTAAACATTCTTTTTAAAATACCAACAAAATTGGGAGCTTTTTTGGTTATGCTTTTTGTACTATTCATGCTTTATACAAATTCATATAAGAAGCTTGAAAAAACGATAGTAGCATTTGTTTCAATCATTGGATTTTCATTTATTTTAGAATTGACATTTATACATATAGAATGGCATCAGGCAATAATAGGACTTATAAAGCCGACATTTCCTAAAAATTCTATGCCTGTAATTATGAGTGTTTTAGGAGCTGTAGTTATGCCTCACAATTTATTTTTACATTCAGAAATAATACAAAGCAGACAGTGGAATTTAGAAGATGAGAAAATAATTGAAAAGCAATTAAAATATGAATTTCTAGATACATTTTTTTCAATGTTTGTTGGATTAGTAATAAATAGTGCTATGATTATTGTTGCATCTTCTACGTTTTATGAAAAACATGTACAAGTTACAGAACTTAATCAAGCATATGAAATGCTAAAGCCAATGTTAGGAAATTCAGCATCAATTATTTTTGCAGTAGCACTATTATTTGCTGGTTTGTCTGCAGCTATGACAGCTGGTATGTCAGGCGGAAGTATTTTTTCGGGAATATTTAAAGAACCTTATGACTCTAAGGATATCCACACTAAACTTGGAATAGGTATTACAATTGTAACTTCAATGCTTGTGGTACTAATGATCTCAAATTATTTTGATGGGCTTGTCTATTCACAGATGTTCTTAAGCATGCAGCTTCCTATAACAGTATTTACACAAATTTATTTGACTTCTTCAAAAAAAGTTATGGGCAAATATGCAAATTCATTAACTGGAAAGGCAGCTTTATGGGTAATAGGTATTGTTGTTGCAGTTCTTAATGTTGCACTACTGCTTAGTTATACTATGTTCGGGCACATTTAGTTCCACTTAAATGGTATATTTTAGAATTATGATGTATAATAAATCTAATGAAATTTTCATTGATTTCATATATAATATTATTATATTAAAAAGTTATATTGATTTGATTATATGAATGATAATAGGAGATGTGTTAGAGAATATGAACAAGCAGGATATTGCATCAATAAGAAAAGAACTTAAGGTAGATAATACTATGCTTCAAATAAAAGAAGTATATAGTGTTTATTTTAAAATGGACAACCAGTCAGAAATTTTTTCGGAATTTAATTTTTTTGAAAGTTTTGATTCAGAAAAACAGGAGTTATATATAAAAAATTATAAAAAACTTTTGACTGGAACTGTAGATACAAAGCTTTTTGAATTAAATTTTGCTAAAGCTTTAGAAGAAAATGCAGATGAGAATGAAGAAAATACTCAAAAAATACTATATAGAGCTTTACAGAGCAGTGAAAGAGAAGATTTTACAGCATATTGCAGTGAAGTTATAAAGAAAATTGGCAGCAGTATAAAATATGATACTGATGTAGTTATTAATTTTATAAGGGCAGATTATTATAAAGGTGCAAAAAACAGAAGTGCAGATGCTAATGACAATGAAGATGATATTGTATCTGCATTTAAATTTATAATGTGCAGTATTAATAAAATAGAACCGCCAAAGAAAAATTTAAGATTTGATTATAATGAAAGAGAATTTAAGGCAAGTTCATCTTTAGATATAATAGTAAATTTAAATGCACCTTTAGATGGATTTATGTTTCCTTGCTTTAATAATGAATATTCAGATGTTAATAAAGTAATGTACTATTCTTCAAAATCAGGCATTGTAAATCATGAGTTTATTGAGAATGTTTTAAATTGTGATATTCCAAAGTCTGCAAAAGAGGAAAAAGAAGAGTTTAATGTTATATTAAAAAATGTAATAGGTGATAAAATTACTACTGAAGTTATGCATAATATTTATGAAAAACTTGAAGAAAAACTTGAAGATGAAGATGAAAGTGAGCTTAAAGTTATAAATAAGGAAGATATAAAAGAAATATTAATGGAAAATGGAATCGATAATAATGAAAGGCTTGAATTAGCCATTGAAGAGGTTACAGGAAATAAAAATTCTGATTTTAAAGTTCAAAATATAATACCAGATATGAAAACAAAATCTATAAAAATTGATAATGAAAGTATGAGCATAACACTAAGTCCAAAAGACTTGAAAAATATAAAACAAGTTAGAAACAGCCGTGGTAACAAGTGTTTGCTTATTGAACTTACTGAAGATATAGTTATTGATGGGTTTACTATTGAAACAGAAGAAGAAAAATAAAATTTTGGGGACGGTTATGGGGCAATTGACAATGGACAATTGACAGTTGATAACCGTCCCAAATTTTAGAGTTTTGTTTTAAAATCATCAAGTGTTGAAACTGGTGGATGGCAGGTGTAATTTTCACATATATATGCAGTGGTTTTGCCATCTATCATTTTATTGTTTTTTATAAAAGGTATTAATTTATAAAGATCTTTATCCTGATTATTAAGTATTACTGTAGAAAAAGGCATATAGGTTTTATTAACTAAGTTTAGCATCTCCTTTGTTGTATTATCTTCAGTGGTGCCTGAAATTACAATATGCTTTGGTGCTATAGTGCTGAGTAAAAATGCAGATAAAAATTTAGTATAAGTATAAGGGGATTTTTGTACTGTTCCGCCAAAAGTATTAAAGATTTCAGATGCTTTATCTTCTAAAAGTTTGTTGTCAGTAATTCTGGCTAATCTTAGAATATTCATAACAGCCATACTGTTTCCAGAAGGAATAGCACCATCATAAATTTCTTTAGTCCTTAAAATTAAATTTTCACTGTCATTACCATATAAAAAGAATCCGCCATTTTCATTATCATAGAATAATTTAATCATATCATCATTTAATAATAATGCTTTTTCAAGATAACTATGATTGTATGTAGCTTCATACAATTCAATTAATCCATGAATTAAAAAAGCATAATCATCAAGATAACCATTATAAGCAGTATGATTATTTCTAAAGCGTGCCATAAGTCTTCCATTTTCATTTATCATTCTTTTTAAAATAAAGTTTACAGCTTTTTCTGCTGCATTAATGTAATCCTTGTTATTAAAAACTCTGCCTCCATAAGCAAGTGATGCTATCATCAATCCATTCCATGATGTCAATATTTTGTCATCCTTATATGGATGAATCCTTTTTTCTCTTATAAGAAAAAGTTTCTGCCTTATATTATTAATTTTTATATTTGAGTTTATATCATAAAGATTTTTTGTTTTTATACTTATAAGATTAGGAATATTTTTTCCTTCAAAGTTGCCATTAGATGTAATATCATAAGTATTGCAAAATAACATAAGTTCATCTTTATCTAATATTGTTTCAATCTCTTCTTTTGACCATAAATAAAATTTGCCTTCTAAACCCTCAGAATCTGCATCTTCTGCAGAATAAAAACCACCTTCAGGAGAAACCATATCTCTTAAAATATAGCAAAATATTTTTTCCGCAATACTTTTGTATAATTCATTTTTTGTAATCTGGTAGGCTTCTGCGTAAGTGAAGCTAAGCAGTGAATTGTCATAAAGCATTTTTTCAAAATGAGGTACAAGCCATTTTTTATCTGTAGAGTAACGTGAAAAACCAAATCCAATATGATCAAAAATTCCACCCATATACATGCTCTCTAATGTTTTTTCTGACATTTTAAGAGCTGATTCTTCCCCCGTAGCTTTATAGTACATTAACAGAAAAGATATATTGTGGGGTGATGGGAATTTAGGTGAAGAACCAAAGCCGCCATATCGATTATCAAAAATTTGTGTAAAAGAGTTATAGGTTTCATCAATAATATCCTTTGATAAATTTCCTTTTTCTTCTGTAGAGTATTTTTTTATGTTATTAACTATATTTTCGCTAGAATTTATTAGTTTATGTTTTTTAGTATACCAAGCTTCATTAATTTCATTAAGTAATTCTATAATTCCGATATAACCATTTTTTGAGTGCTTAGGGAAATATGTTCCTGCAAAAAATGGTTTTTTATCTGGAGTCATAATGATAGTAAGAGGCCAGCCTCCACTGCCTGTCATAGCTTGACATACAGACATATAGATACTGTCTATATCAGGTCTTTCTTCTCTGTCAACTTTAACAGCTACAAAATTTTTATTAAGGATTTCACTTACACTTTTATCCTCAAAGCTTTCTTTCTCCATTACGTGACACCAATGACAAACAGCTTACTGCACCCACGTTAGGAATACCCAATAGACAAGAATATTGGTTTATCTTCCTTCTTAGCTTTTTCAAAAGCTTCATCACACCACGAATACCAGTTAATTGGATTATAAGCGTGTTGTAAAAGATAAGGTGATTTCTCACTAATCAATCTATTGGGTACTCTTTCTGAGTTTAGCATGGGCATCATCTCCTTTCTATATTTAAGATAGTCTTAGTATATCCAAATAAAAACAAAGGATACTGTTTTCTCAACAATATCCTTCATTTTATTTGAACAGTATATTTAGTTCAATTCCATCTGCTTCGGTCCTTTTATACTCAACACATTCAATGATTGTTTTGTATAATTCGTTTTGAATTTCATAGGTTAAATTAGGGTTGGACATTAACTGTTTGAACTCCAATAAAACATTCAGCTTTTCAGGATTTGATGAGTCTTCTAAAAACTGTATCTATGTTTGTGTTACAGCTACTTCATTATTAAGTGCAGCAATATAGCCTTTTAACTCCAATACAATAACTTTGTACTCATCAACTTCATATACACCAACTCGATAAGCTTCTTGTTCCTTAACTAATGCACGCTCATGAACTTTAACATTTCTATTCAACTCTTGTACTTTGGCAGTCAAGTGTCCTATCTATAGATAAATTTCTTTTTAACCTTATTCCCCAGTGCCAAGTCATTCAGTACCTTTAAAACTCTAATCTTATGAAAGCCTTCTTGATCTGGTATATCATAAGCGTTTGATCCTGTAAGTTGATGATAGAATTCAAATCCAAAATCTATTGAATAATATTGAACATGCCTTTGATGTGCATAATTTAATAGTTTTCGCCATATCCGGTGTAGTAATAGACACTGACTGCTGAATAAGATTGCAAGGTGATGTATATGAATCTTTAAGGAGTCCATGCTAAATTTTTATGTTTCTTACAAAAAGATCCTTCCAAGCATATAGAGTGGAAATCGAAATATTGTATTTTTCACAGATTCTTTCTACTGTAAGGGACTTTGCGAAATAATCCCTTAAAACAGCAATAATAAAGAGAAAACTATAAGATTGATATGGAATAAGTGACTCTGGAAGTATGGCATGGGTATGACCACAGGAGGAGCATTTATATCTTTTGATTGTAACTATATGCGATATAGTATTTCCATGTTCAAAAGATACAAAATAACACTGGTAAACAGCATGTCTGCTCCAATTCGGATGCTTAGTTTTACAAAATGGACATATATGGTGATTAATATCAATTTTTGCCATTGATTGATTAAAAAAATCTATTTCAGAAATATTTATAAAATTTAGCTTCCAGAAAAGCTCAAAAACTCTTATCAAAATAATATTGGTATGAAATAAAAAGTATTAAAAGATATATATAGACATATTTTTTTTATAGTGGTACAATTTATTATATGATGTATTATATTGATTTTTTGGGAGGATATAAAATGCTTAATATTATTATTTGTGAGGACGATAATTATTATAGAGAAAAAATTGAAAATATAATTAAGAATGAAGTGGTAGATTTAAAGCTTGATTCTAGAATTGAGTTGTCAACAAATAATCCTGGAGGTGTTATTAAAAATTTAAATAATAATGTTAATAAAAGCTATATTTATTTTTTGGATGTGGAGTTAAAAGCTGATATAAATGGAATAGAGCTGGCTAAAACCATAAGAAAATATGATTCAAAGGGATATATAGTATTTATTACTTCACATTCAGATTTATCAAATTTAGTTTTTAAATATAAAGTGCAAGCCTTAGAATTTATATCTAAATATGATACAAATGCTCTTAAAAGTAGAATCTGCGAATGTTTTGATGTAATTTGTAATGATTTTAAAAATAGCCATATTAAAGAGATAGATACGATGACAATAGATTTAGGAGATAGAATCTATAAATTCTCTTTATATGAAATTTTATTTTTTGAAACGACAAATATAGGACATAAGTTAAGAATTCATACAATCAATGGTAATTTTGAGTTCTATGGTAAAATGAAGGAAATAGAAGCCAAACTACCTTCATTTTATTACAAATCTCATAGGTCTTTCTTAGTAAACACAACTAAGATTAAATATATTAATAAAGAAAATCATGTAATTAATATGATAAATGATGAACAGTGCTATGTATCATCAAGATATTTAAAAGGACTGATTGAAAAATGTTTAAAATAATTATTAATATTCTGTATATTTTAATTCTATCCTTAAATATTAGTATAATTTCAAGCACCATAAATATCAAAAAAATAAGCTTAAAAAATATTTTAATAATGAATATTCTTATATATATACCAAGTTACTTATTGTATGTATTAAATATGAATATTTTTTTAGTGCCTATTTCAATTATTATAGTATTTTTGAACTATTTTATGATCTTAAAAGATATTCAGTCTGCCATATTTACTTCTGTTTTTACACAAATAATTTTTGCTTTAAGCGATGCTATTACGGGAATTATTTTTATTTTTATTTTTAAATTTTCTTATTTTCAGATAGAAAATAAGAAAATTTTATATTTAACGTTGTCTGTAATTATTTTAATTATATCTTTCGTTATAAGTAAAATTGTATATAAATTTAGTAAATGGCAAAATTTAAACAACTTAAAAATTATTAATAAAAGGGATATATTAATATATTCTTTATACCTAATAATAACATTGATAATAGTATATTCATATACTATTATATTAAAATCATTGTCTCAAAACCCTAATAAAACAATTATACTTTTCAATTTTTTTCTAATAGTAAGCTTTATTATTTTATTGATAATAACTGCATATTCCAATAGCAAAAATATTAAAAATGACTTAGAGCAAAAACATACTGAAACTGAATTGAATCAGCTTATAGAATATATTAATATGGTAGAGCAAATTTCAAGTGATTTGAGAAGTTTTAAACATGATTATATAAATATAATAAAAATTATAGGCAATTATTTAGATCTAAAAAGTTATAATGAGTTAAATGAATTTTTTAAAAGGGAATTAATGCCTGAAAGTATAAAAATATTAAGGAAAGACAGATGTTTTCTATTACTTAAACACATAAAAATTGACCCCTTAAAGGGAATTATGTCTTCTAAAATAATAATTGCTCAGTCTAAAAAGATCATTACTAAATTGAATATTATTGATGATATAGATAATCTATCGATAAGTATACTAGATATTTGCAGAATCATAGGAGTTATTCTAGATAATGCAATTGAAGCTGCAGAATTATGCGATAATAGATTTATAGAAATTGCAATATTCAAAAATGATAAAATTACTACATTTATTATCAATAATTCTTGTCCTACAAATACCCCTCCCATTTATAAAATATATGAAAAGAATTTCTCGACAAAAGGTTTAGGAAGAGGGGTTGGTTTAAAATCTGTTAGGAATATTATTAATGAAAAATATAAAAATGTAACATTAAATACCCAAATTGAAAATTCAGTTTTTCAGCAAGAACTTGTAATATTTTAATTTAGAAGACTCAAACTTCGCACATAAAAACGCCATTGAATACATTGATAAATCAAGACTTTTAAACATTTTAATATAGTAAAATTACCCCAAAAATGGTATAATGCAAATAACGACAAATACAAAAACATCAAAACTTAGGAGGATTTACTTACATGAATACTATACCACAAAATAATAAAAATAAAAATAATTTTATGAAATCTATTATAAATTTAGTTAAGCAATTTAAAGTTATCAATGCTTTAAAAAAAGCAAATTGCTACAAAGAAAAAGGTATATGTGTTCATGATATTTTCTGTTGCCTACTTCAGCTTGTTTATACAGGTAAAAGTATGTATATGAACTATAAAACTGAAGATAATACTGATAAAATTAGTAAAGATGTTGTTTATAGATTCTTAAATTAAATGTACATAAACTGGCAATCATTCTTGCTAAAATTATCTGGATGTAAAAATAGTATTTGTACGTAATCATAATAATAAAAAGAAATGGATATCAATTATTTCAACTGACTTAAGCTTATCAGAAGAAGAAATAATAGCACTCTATGGTAAACGCTGGAGTATTGAAGTTTTCTTTAAAATATGCAAGTCTTATTCGAATCTTGAAAAGGAAGTTTAAGGTCTTTCTTATGATTCAATGATTGCGCATACTTCAATTGTAATGGTAAGGTACATGATGCTTGCAGTTGAAAACGGAAATAACCAAGATTCTCGTACCATGGGGAACTATTTTTTCTTTGCTTTGATGAACTTCAAGATATACAATTTTCAGAAGCTTTAAAATTGATTCTTGATCTTTTACAAGAAACTTTACAGGAGTTATTGTTTTTAACTGAGGAGCAAATGAATAGTTTTATTGATGCTTTTATTATAAAACTACCTAAATTTCTTTCAGAAAAATTGATTTCTAAAAAAGCTGTATAAATTAAACATATAGTTCTATTTTAATTTACTTAGGTATTGATTTACATTAGGTTAGCACTATTTTATTACTGCAAAGTTTGAGTAAGAAGATTAATCTAATTTATACAATGATTTTGGCATTTTGGTTTCAGCAAAAAACCACCATGCACATAGAGAAGAAGACGTTGCAGCGATAGCCATTGCAATAGTACAAATTAATAGTGCTAATTTTTTTTTGATTTTTAAGTTTTTCATAATAATCGACTCCTTTGTTTTAAATATTTACAGTAATATACATGAGAACATTGTAACATGATAATAAAGACAATTTCTATATAATTTCATAAAAGGTACTTTTTACTTCATAAAATTTGGTTAAATACAACTTTTTAAATAAAATACAGAAGAAAGGTGAATTATATGGGTATTATTAATAAAATAAGTAATTTATTAATACAATTTGTGAAAAATAACGTAGATAAGACTGATGAAGAGATCGAAAAAATAAAGTATGGCATTCAAGTTATAATAATGAATATATTTAAAATGTTTATTTTATTTATTACTGCATATTTTTTAAGAATATTAATCTACACGTTAATTGCATTTATAGCTTTTGGTATTTTGAGAAGTTTTGCTAGTGGAGTTCATGCTGATTCAAGCATGAAGTGTATTTTATTAAATTATATGGTATTCTTAGGAAATGTTTATTTTAGTTTAAGCTTTTCATTAAACAGGGTTTTGATAACTATATTATTTTTAATTAGTTTAATTTTGATTATTAATTATGCTCCTGCGGATACTGCTGAGCGACCGCTTATTAGTAAAGAATTAAGAAAAGAATTAAAGATAAAAGCAATAATTACGCTGTTTATTTTTGGAATATTAAGCTTATTATTGTCAAATTCAATTTATGGAAAGGTTATAACTTATTCCACTTTCGAGGAGGCTTTCTTCATCACTCCACTATGCTATAAAATTTTTGGAAAACCTTATAGAAATTATGAAAATATAAAACTATAAAAATTATTATTTAGCCAACTCCTATCCAGATACTTAAATTAAAAACTGAATGGCATATTATTGGCACCCATAAAGAATCACTTTCCTTAAATAAATAACCTAATATGAAACTAACAATTATTAAAGTATTAATAGAATTAAATATATTAGTACCACTAAATAACCATATAGGAATATGTATTGATGTAAACAATATACTTGTAATTAAATTCGATTTAATGAAACGCATACGCTTCATAAGTTTCTGAAGTAAAAAACCTCTAAATGGGATTTCTTCAAATATACCTACTGTCAAACCACTTATCCATAATATTCCTATATTAAAATTAATGGATTTAAACCCATATAATACAGATTTTTTAATTATAAGTAATATTAAAAACAAAATACTTATTGATAGCCCTTTTAGTATTCCTGATTTTATATTTTGGTTAAGCTTCAAGAATTCTAAGGGATTTACTTTATCTCTTAATTTAAGATAAAGAATAGTAGGAAGTACAAAAATAAATAAATATATCAATAACCCGGATACAAATAAAATTTTTTGATTTACTATTTTAATCACCATCCTATTTCTATAAAGGACTACTTAATAGCAATAAATCTATTAAGTAGTCCTTTTATTGTGGCAATAAAACTGAGGATAACCTGACATGAATAAAAATTTATAATGAGTCGTTGCCATTTAACAGTCCTATCTAAATTTATCAATATTAAGACATAAAAAGCTTAATATGAATTTTAAAAAAAACTAAACTAACTTCATATATCAAACATTTGTAAAAAAATATTTTATCATATATATATATATTAGTAAAGCATAAAAACATATAATGTTAATATTTTATCTTAAAACATAAATTTGTTATTTGTGTAACTATTAATATATTTCATGGTATTGCTATTTACTTTATTTTAAGAATCACGTAATATTTTGTCATAATCAAAATTTTCCCTACAAAAGTAGGAGGAATGATATAAAAGTGTTTTGAGGAAAACCTTGAAACTCAAACCTCGGCGAAGCCGAGGGGCTATTTAGATTTGAAGGAGGAACAAAATGAAACAATTATCATATTGCATATCAGAACTAACGTCAGAACAAGATAAAAGTTTTTTTATGGAAATGATACCATATGTATCTGAACAGGTGGTATCAGCACAGAGGATGGTAGATGTAATAATTATTGAATGTGTTGAGAATAGCCGGCAAGAGGAGGTTTTAAGAAAATTAGATTTACTTAAAGAATTATCGGGATCAAAATCTATTGGAAATACAGATAATATAACTACAAAAATTATTCTAGATAAAAGGGACGTAGAAACAATTAATAATTCACCTATAATGGATTTACTTATAGAGTCTGGAAGCGCTGTAGAAGTTGATAAGGGTATGTATGGGTATAGCGGAATATTCTTAAATGTACTAAATTACTTCTATTTGAAAGTTAAGGAATTTTCAAAACAAGTTTTTAAAGCAAATGAATTTAAATTTCCTATTCTTTTTCCAATTAAGAGCTTTGAACAAGGAGGTTACTTTGAAACCTTCCCACATCATATAATGTTTCAAACTATTTTAAAAAGTGATATAGAAGTTTTAAATGAATTTTCGAAAGAAAAGGCTGATAAAGAAAAAATATTATTAAATAATATGAGTAGGGCAAGACATGTAATCAAAAATGCCGCCTGTGGACCAATTTATCCTTCACTTGAGGGCAAAAAAATTGATGTAGATGAAGCCCCTCTTGTATATTTTGTAATGGATAAATGCTTTAGAGAAGAAGCTTCAAATGTTTTTGAATTAGCTAGGTTAAATGAATTTTCAATGGCTGAAATAGTGTTTCTTGGAACGGATGCCCAAGTAAGGAATGGAATTGGACAAGCACGACAGTTATGGGACTTTTGGCTTGAATGTTTCGGGTTAAACTGTGTAATAGAAACTGCAAATGATTCTTTTTTTGCAGGAAATTATAAAAAATTAAAACTATTTCAATTATTAGGAGATGCTAAATTGGAGTACAGGTTGCTGTTGCCTCACAATAGCAATTACATAGCGAGCTCATCAATAAATTTCCATAGGACACATTTCTCTAAAAAATATAATATTACAACTCATGAGGGTTATTGCCAGACTGCGTGTATCGCTTTTGGTCTTGAAAGATTGGCATACGCATTTTTGTGTCAAAAAGGTATTAATCCAGAAGCATGGGATGAAGGTTCAAAAAATGAGATAGGAAAGTATGTAGATATACATAATTGAACAGTTTTATTAGGAGATAATTAATATCAGATTATGAAAGGGGATTAAAGAATATGAGCGATCAAAACAATATTTCAACGGTTATAAAGGGAATGGGTATGTATCTACCTGAGAGAATAGTTTCAAGTGCAGAAGTTGAAGAGCGGGTTGGATTTAAAAAATTTGGAGTTAGAGGTGGTATGATAGAGCTTTTTACTGGAGTTGCAGAAAGACGATATGCCAATGATAACGAGCAACCTTCTGATCTTGCTGCATTTGCAGGTAAAGAGGCCATGCAAAATGCCGGTATAGATCCAAAAGACATTGATATGGTTATTTTTGCAGCTGTTACCCAAGATTTTGCAGAACCAGCTGTTGCCAATGTAGTTCAGGCTAAGGTAGGAGCTTCCAATGCATTTTGCTATGATGTTAAAAATGCATGCAACTCATTTATTAGTGCTTTAGATATTGCTGATAGTTATATAAGATCTGGAAAGGTTAAGAATGTTCTGATTACAGCGGGAGAAGTATTTTCTAGAATGATAAAATTAGACTATAATTCTAAGGAAGAAATGCTAAAACGAAATGGTACATTCTCCACAGGTGATGGTGGTGCTGCATTTGTAGTTTCCGCTGAAGAAAATAGTAATAGAGGAATAATTAAAACGAAGTTTTTAACTTATGCAGATTATTGGATGCATAATGTTGTTTGGGGGGGAGGTACACTTTACCCACGTGATATGGAAAAATTCTATCTTGGTGGAGATACTAACGAACTTGTAAAACTTCAATTTGAAGTAGGGATTGATTTTTATAATAAATTTCTAAAAGATATTGATTGGGGTATAGATTCAATTTCTTTTTCAGTAGGATCTCAAGTCGCAAAATATCTTACAAACGAAATTGTAAAAAGAATGGGCATAGCGACCAACAAAACTATTTCGATATTACCTAAATATGGGAATATTGGGGCTGCGAGTATACCTGTTAGTACTTATGAGGCTGAAAAAGATGGGAAATTTAAGCATGGGGATAGGGTATTCTTTTTTTCAGCAGCTACAGGGTATAATGTCGGCTGTGCAGCAGTAAATTGGTAAAAAATATGATAAGAAAAGAGATGAAATTATGAACAGTTGTAAGAGATGCGTTTTGCCTGAATATAAAGATAAAATAACACTTGATAGTGAAGGTGTATGTAATGTGTGTCTAAACTACGATAAAATTAAAGAAATAATTCCTCAAAAAGAACAAGAAGACGATTTGGAGGGACTAAAAAAGGTTGTTGAAGAGTGTACAAGCATAAAAAAAAGTGAATATGATTGTGCTGTTAGTATTTCAGGTGGCAAAGATAGTTTAATGGTTCTTTATATAGCTAAAGAAATACTAAAGCTAAGACCGCTTGGGATATGTATTGATAATGGCTTTATAGGTGAAGAACTTGTACAGAATATAAATAATGCAACAGATGCACTTGATGTAGATATAGTTACATATAGAACAAATGATTTCAAAAATGCCTTTAAACATCTGTTATTATCAAAAAAAACAGTGTATTTTTGTAGATTATGTCATGCGATGATAGATAAATCTGTTAAAGAAGTTGCACTAAAATATAATATTAATTTAATACTTGGAGGAAATACAAAAGGACAAAAATATGTAAAGAATACAGAACTTTATTGGATGTTTAAAACTAGTGATGAAGAAGTAAAGAAAGAAATTTCATCTATACCACATTTGAAAAATATAGCAGATATGTTTCCAAATTTAGCTGTATATTTTCAAAAAAACTATGGTTCTATTAAATCTATTTCACCTTTTTGGTATTTAAAATGGGATGAAGAAGAAATCATCAAAAAACTTAATGAAAAAATAAATTTCAAGTCACCTAAAAGAAGTTGGCCTGAAGGATCCTCGAATTGCAAGTTTAACTATGTTTCTCAATATCTTGCTAGACAATATTTTGGGTATTCACAGCATGAAACTGAGTTAAGTGATCTTGTAAGGCAAGGTGAGTTGACTCGTGAGAGAGCTGAAAAGTTAATTAATACTCCGATAACATATGAAGATTTGCAATATGCATTAGAGCCTATAGGACTGAAGGTAGAAGAAGTTATTATGAATATTGATAATGGGAGGTTATAAGAATGAGTAATGAAGTTTCAATGGAAAAAGTAATTGAAATTCTCAAACAAAATGTTGTGGGTTTAGATAAAATAAATATAGAGGCTGAGACACCGTTGATTTCATCAGGTCTTGTTGAGTCCATAGATTTCATAGAAATTCTTTGTGTAATAGAGAGGGAATTTGATGTTAAACTTCAATTAGATATGCTTGATTTTGCTAACTTAGAAAATGCTAAGCTTATATCCATAATGATAAGTGATGCGATTTCTCAGAAGGAGAAGGTGGGCTAGTGAGTATACAGTTGGATGATTTAAAAAATTTAACTATTCCTGAACTGTTTGAAACTATATGCAAAAGGAATCCTGATAAACAAGGACTTGTTTTTGATGAAGATATTTATACATACAGGGATTTTTACAAGAAAGTAAATACCTTAGCTGCTAGTTTAATAAATTTAGGCATTTCAAAGGGTGATAGAGTTGCATTAATGCTTCCTAACTGTGCAGAATATATAATATCCTATTTTGCACTTTTCCAAATTGGAGCTTGGCCAGTACCTATTAGTACTCGTTGGGAGAAAGATGAAATCGCAAATGTATTAATGGATGCACAGTCCTGTGCAGTAATATTTGTCGAACGGCAAGGCGCATTAGACTATATAGATATTGTTTCTTATATACAAGAAAAGCTTCCAATTCTAAAAAAATTAATACTATTAAATAATCCAGATAAGTGTAAAGAAATTGGAGCCATTAATTTTAGTGAGCTACTAGAGTGGGAAACGGATATAGAAATCACCTCCGATGTACAACCAGATGATGTTTCAATGCTTTCGTATACATCAGGAACTACTGGCAACCCAAAGGGCGTTATGCTCACACATAAAAACTTGGTATTAATCTCTATATATTCTGCACTAGAATGGAAAATGACTGAGAATGATACACCACTTTCAATAGCACCTTTATACTCAGCCCAAGGATTTTTATCGGTACTGTTATTTTTGTCAAGTTGTGGGACTGTAAAATATCTTACAACCTTTAATCCTAATATGATTATTAAGGCTGCATCAAAAGGGATTAATACAGTAATGCATACACAGCCTACAATGTGGTCACTTATTCTCGGTACACCAGCAATACGGTTTTCTAATTTTTCGTCTTATAATAATGTTGTTGTGTCTGGTTCTGTATGCTCATCTGAACTTGCTAAAAGAATTGAAGAAACAATAAAATGTCCTGTGTATAATGCATATGGACTAATCGAAGCAACAAGTGTTGTAACAATGACTAAGCCAGGGGATAGCGAAGAAATACGTTTAAACACTGTTGGAAGGCCAATTCCTGGTGTATCAATAAAAATTGTAGACGAGAACAGATGTGAAATACCAAAGGGAGAGGTTGGAGAACTGGCAGTCAAAGGATATTTAATGAAAGGATATTTAAATAATATTGAAAAAACAAGAGAAGTTATTGATGATGATGGATGGCTGTATACAGGAGATCTTGCTAAGTACTATGATGATGAGAATATTTCAATAGTTGGAAGATGTAAAGATATGATAATTAGAGGAGGTTTCAATATTTATCCTATCGATATTGAAGAGGTAATAATGCAACATCCTGATGTATATGATGTTGCTGTAGTAGGTAGAGATCATGATGTAGTTGGTGAGCAAACAATAGCATTTGTGATACCAAAACCTGGTAAAACACTTGATAAGAGCACTATACTGAAACATTGTGTGGGCAAAATTGCAAACTATAAGATTCCTGATGATGTAATATTTATTTCACAAATGCCAATAATACTATCAGGAAAAGTGCAAAAAAAATTATTAAAACAATGGGCACAAGAGGGTACTCCAGCAGAAGCGTTAATATTGTTTAATGAAGATAAGGGGGAATAAAAATGAGTGAAAAATTAACATTTGAAAGCTTTGCAGAGTTTTTAAGTAGTAGATGCAAAGCTCCAGTGGAAGAGATAACTGTTAAAAGTTCTTTTACAGAGGATTTGGGAATAGATTCTCTTACCATATATAGTATAATGACTGATGTTGAAAAGGAATATGGCATAAAACTGGAGTTTGAAGATATTTTAGCTATGAATTTAGTAGGGACTGTATATGAACAGATAAGAGAGAGGTTAAGTACTAGTTATGTTTCATAAAGCGAATCTTCTTTTAGCTAATTGTACTCCAGTTTTTAAAATTGATTCTAATATAATTAAGGGATTGTATAAAGCCTGCAGTAAGAGTCCGTTAGCTTTCCGTTTTAGAGGAACAAAAGTAGTAAAAGAAGATGGACAAACTACTATTATAGCATGGCAAAGGAATGTATCAATACTACAGAAGATGGATGTGTCACTACCAACGGTGATTACTATTTTTTTAGATAATAATAATAATAATATTAAGAAAATTGTCTTAAACCCCGAATTTACAGGAAGTCAAGGGATTACATGTTCCCATAAATACATACAAAGACTCCTTGACGAAAAACTCACAGGTCAAAAGTTTGAAATTCAGAATAAAAATATTGTTTCAACGAAGAACATACATTGTCTTCATACAGAGGAGGTTCTGTTTGGTGCGCTATCGTTGCTGCAACAGTATAAAGATAGCAAAGCTAAAGAATATGATGAATCAGAAACAACTGAAATCTTTAAAGATAATAATATACATTACTGTACAGGATTGCAATGTTTTAGTAATGGAATAGAGCTTCATTGGCAAGTGGCTATTAAAGATTTTGAAAAAAGTGTTATATTACAGCAAGATGGAAGAGTAAAAAGTTGTAGTAATCTTCTTGTTGAATTTACATTTTCATATTGTGGAGAGGATAACCAAGTTTCTCAAATAGTTATAGATGCAGATACAAATCAACAATTCTCCACACTACTTACAAAATACTTCTTCAAATGTTGGAAACAGGTGAGAGATTCGTTAGAATTGAAAGGTATGGATTCATATTATCACACTAATTTGTATCCTTCATCTATGATGGCATTGGTTTTACAAACATTAGGAATAGGAATTTTTGAAAATAATTATGTGTATGTTCATCATATGATAAGCAATCTTCAAAGGGTAAATGGTAGACCTTTATGTATAGGTGTTATAAAGAATTTTGATGAAGCAAGTCAGTATTTTCCTGAATTTAATCCTATAGATTTGTATTGAGAAAATTTATCATATATTTTTGTTTTGCACTAAAGTTTTATAATTTATAAGCATTAGTGCAAAACGTAGTTTTTGAATGAAGAAATATTATACATGGAGTGATAACTTTGAATAATATAAATAAACGTAATATTATTATGTCTGGTATTTTTTTGAGCATAAGTGCTCTAGCGTCAACTATGCCAATAATTTTTTTTAAAAAATTATTTACTGAACTTGAGAATAAGTTTCCTAAAGAAAGTATTTTAATCACTATTCTTATGATTATATTAGTACTGCTGGTTACTGAAGCAGTTCTTTATGCAATTTCAATATCTTTTGCACATATTGGTGCGTATAGTACGTTAATGGATTTAAGACTATCTTTGGTGAATCGCATAAGTAATTTACCATTGGGTTTTTTTCAAAAGAAACGGGTTGGAGAATTAACTAAAGTAATTAATAACGATGTAGAGACTTATGAAGCTTTTCTGGCACATGGAATTCCTAATATTATATCAAAGATATCAGTTCCAATCATAATTTTGATTTTAGTTGCCATTTTGGATTGGAGAATGATTATAACAATGTTTTCATTAGTACCCATCCTAATTTTAATCTTTCTGATATTTGGTAAAAGATGGCAAGAAATGGAAACAAAAACAGGACATACTTTGGCTAAAATGTCAAAAAGTCTATTGGAATATATAGCTACGATTACAGTAGTAAAAGCATTTAGCAGCCAGGAAACGAAAACTAAGAACTTACATGAACAAATAGAGGATTATGTACAGTGGGCTAACAAGCAGGTTGTTACATTTATGTTTCCTGGAGGAATTTTGGAAATTTTATTAGAAGGTGGTTTGGTTGTATCACTGATAATGGGTTCAAAATTTGTTATTAACGGATCTATGACAATAGAAAATTTCTTTGTAATTTTCTTATTACAGTTTACCTTTTTTCAATCACTATTTGTATTGTTTTTTGCATTTCATACCACTATTTCTTATAAAGAATCAATGAATAATGTAAATGAAATTTTATCAGAGAAAGAGTTGGATGAGACTGATATAAAAGAAGTTAAGATTGATAAATATGACATAGAAGCTAAAAATGTTTTCTTTGGATATAATGAAGAAGAACCAGTTATTAGAGATATATCATTTAAAATACAGAATAAATCTTCTGTGGCATTCATAGGTAAGTCAGGTTCTGGGAAAAGTACTATGGCTAATTTAATACGAAGATTTTGGTCTGTTAATCAAGGAAGCATATACATAGGTGGCAAAAATATAAATAATTTGAAAGAAGAAGAGTTATGTAAAAAAATTTCTATAGTACAGCAAGATGCTTTTCTATTCAACGAAACTATTGAAGAAAATCTAAAAATAGGAAAAAAGGATGCTACAATAGCTGAAATAATCGAGGCCTGTAAAAAAGCAAGAATTCATGAGTATATCATAAGCTTACCTGATGGTTATAAAACTATTGTCGGTGAAAGAGGATCTACTTTATCAGGTGGACAAAGACAAAGAATAACAATTGCAAGAGCTATTTTAAAGGATTCACCAATTATTATTCTTGATGAATCAACATCCGGGGTAGATGCTGAGAATGAGAAACTTATCAATGAAGCTCTTACAAATTTATGCAAGCAAAAGACTTTAATAATGATAGCGCACCATTTAACTACTATAACAAATTGTGATCAAATATTTTTGTTTGATAATGGCAAAATTATTACAAAAGGAACTCATGAAGAACTAATGGTATCATCTAAAGTATATAAAGAAATGTGGAGAACACAGAAGGAAATTGATAATTGGGGTTTTAACAATTTGAAAATTATTAACGGGATGGAGGATGTACCCAATGTTGGAATTTATTAATTCTTTAAAGAAAAGTGAAAAAATAAGAGTGATTATAAATACACTTTTATGGACTTTATGGTCATTATTGGGTATTTCTATCATGTTAATAGCTTTAAAAATTATAGAACTAATGGTAGTAAATAATGCTCAAGTAAAGGATATTTACAAATATTGGGTATGGATGGGCGCTGTTGTAATAATTAAAGGTATTTGTTTTACTTTTGCTAATACACAGAGCCATTTCTTAGGGCATAACCTTTTAGGTAGATTAAGAAAAGATATGATTGATCACATTAAAAAGTTTTCTCTTGGATATTTTAATAAAGAAAGAATAGGGAATATTTCAACGGTAGTTCATAATGATATTGATACAGTACAAGTATTACTTACAGACGTAATTTGTAGGATGTTAAGCGACATTATTGTAACAATAATATTAGGTGCTGGTTTGTTCCTTCTGAACTGGAAGATGGGGGTTGCCTTAATTATTGCCTTACCATTTGCACTAGCAACTTTATGGCTTGGAAAGAGAAAAGAAGAAAAATTACAGGAAATTAATAGTGCAGATATGTCAGCTATGATAAGTAATTTTGTTGAGTATACAAAAGGGATACCAACAATTAAAACTTTTGGTGATAATCCTTCATTTTTCAAAAAAGTATTAGTATCCATTGAGAGATTTGCCTGCAGTAGTAAAAAGACATCTCTCAATACAGCCTATAATATAGGAAAATATACGCTTTTTATTGTACTAGGCTATGGAATACTAATTGTATATGGTACTCATCTTACATTTATTAAAGGAATAAGTTTAGTGACATTTGGTAAATATATGATGCTAGGTAGAGAATTTTACAGACCATTTTTCAATGGTGAAAGCTATTGGATTAATTTTATAAAATTTAGAGATAGTTACCAAAGGATAAAAAATGTTATGGAGCATCCATGTATAGAAAGTCCAAATATAACTAAATGTAATGGAAATTATAGTGTAAAATTCGAAAATGTTTATTTTGAATATGAAAAGAATGCTTTTAAGTTGAAAAATATTAATTTTGAAATTGCTGATGGTACAACGACAGCTCTAGTAAGCCCTTCTGGATCAGGAAAATCAACTATTGCAAATTTGTTAGTGCGCTTTTGGGATGTGAAGAAAGGAAATATAAAAATAGGAGGAGCAGATATTAGAAACTTGGAATATGATGAGTTATTATCAAAACTATCGATTGTATTACAAGATGTAATGTTATTTGATGATTCAATATATGAAAATATTAAAGTCGGTAAAAGAAATGCTACTAAGGAAGAAGTGGTTGAAGCGGCCCAAAAGGCAATGATTCACGATTTTATAATGTCATTACCAAAAGGTTATGAGACTCAAATTGGTGAAAATGGCGCAAGACTATCTGGTGGACAAAAACAAAGAATTTCAATTGCGAGAGCTATAATCAAGGATTCTCCAATTATTATATTAGATGAAGCGACTAGTGCAGTAGATCCTATTAATGAGGCTCAAATTCAAAAAGCAATAAATAACCTTGTAAAAGGAAAAACTTTACTAGTAATTGCACACCATTTAAAGACAATTAGGAATGTAGATCAAATAATTGTTTTAAAAGAAGGTGAGATAAAACAAAAAGGAACTCACGATGAATTAGTTTTGCAAGATGGAATATATAAGACACTATGGTATCAAAATGCGGAAATATCATAATAAATTAGAAAGGTTGTGCTTAATTTTATGAAGTCTGACCATTCACTAAGTTGCTATATTATTGGAAATGGATTTCATGCGGTAAAATGTGGGAATATACTAATTGAAAAGAAATTCAAAATTGAAGGTGTTATTACATCAAATCTTGATATACAGAAATGGGCTTGTGAAAATAATATTCCTTATATCGATCCAATTTCAAATTATTATGACGTTATTAAAGGAAAACCTTTTGACTATCTCTTCAGTATCAATTATCTTTTTTTGATTCCTAAAGAGGTATTAGAATTACCACAGAAAATGGCCATTAATTTTCATGACTCCATTCTTCCAAGCTATGCAGGAATACATGCAACCTCATGGGCAATAATTAATAATGAAAAGCAGCATGGGATAACATGGCACATTATGACTGATAAAGTTGATGAAGGCGAAATACTTAAACAAAAGATTGTTAATATATCAGAGACTGAGACAGCTTTTACTTTGAATATAAAATGTTTTAAAGCATGTGTTACTGCTTTTGAAGAGCTTTTAGATGAGTTAATATTAGGCACATATACAAAGACTCAGCAGAATTTAATAAATAGGTCATACTATCCTAAATATAAACGACCAGAGAATGGTTGTATAATATCATGGAAATCTAGTGCAGAAAGTATATATTCACTTGTAAGAGCACTAAATTTTGGGCAACATGATAACAGAGTAGGAGTTCCTTTGGTGTATATAAATAGTAGGTATTATATTGTTACTGCTTTGAGAATATTAGAAAATTCGAATCAGTTGCCAGGAACTATAACAAAAATAGAGGGTAACTTCATTGCTATTGCAACAGGAACAAAGGATGTTGCAATAACTAAAATGTTTGATTTTGATGGAAAGATACAGGATATAAACTTAATAATAAATGAATTAAATTTGAAAGTTGGAAGTGAACTTTTAGAAATTAAACCTGAGTTAGGGAAAATGATTACTCACTATTACAATATGTTAGCAAAAACTGAAGACTATTGGGTTGAAAAGATTGCAAAACAAAATCCATCTATTCTACCTATCATGAATTATGCTGAAAATAGAAAATTTAAAGACTTTGAAGTAATATCCAGAACTATAACAAGTGAACTATTAGGATTTAAAGATAATAGAAATGAGGACTTCACTAGCTATTTTGAAGCTCAATCAACTATATTTATTTTGTTCATAATTTATTGCTTCAATATAGAACATTTTTGTATAAGTATTGAGCATCCCGAAATTTCAAATAAAATTATTGATATTATGGGATTGTTTTCAACATATGTACCATTCCTTATAGATTTGAAGGGCTGTGAGGATAACAATAAAGTTATAGAAATTATTAATTCAGAGTTTAAAAATATTAAGCATAATATTACTTTTACTAGGAGTATATGGCATAGGTACCCAATTTTACATCAAAAAGCTTTTAAAGAGAAGATTCTACCATTTCCGATTCATATATCTTGTTCTAAAGTTAATAAATGCAATATTGATGGCCTTATAGTATGTATTCCCAAGGATGAAAAGAATATTTATTTTTTATTTAATAGTAATGTGTTTGAATATGATGATATTGATAATTTTATTAACAGATATATTGATTTTGCAGATAGAAATTGATTTAAAAAAACAAATAATATTTAAGGAGGATTTTTTATGCCTATGATTGAATTTCAACTTGGATTTTATAATGCTTGGTGGTTTCTACTTGTTTTTATTATAATAAATATTATTTTGATGGTAATCTACCCATCCCATTATACTAAAAGGGTACTTAAGTTGCCAGACATATCTAAGGAAAGATTTTCTAGTATTATATATGCTGTGGTGCTACAGGGTACAATGGCATATTCAATTTTTATTTCAATTAAATTTCACACTATTTGGTTTTGGTTTGGATTGAGCTTATTTATTCTCTCAGCAATGCTATTTTTTGTTACAATGCACAATTATGCAACAACTAGCCCCAACAAACCAGTTGTTAAAGGAGTATATAAGTTTTCGCGTAATCCACAACAAATTTTGGCAGTATTCATGTGGGTTGGAGTAGCTATTCTAACTAAATCAATTATTATGTTTATTCTGTGTATTTTGCAGATGTTTTTAATGTATCCTACATTAATTGCTCAAGAACGCTTTTGTATTGATAAATATAAAGATGAGTATATAGAATACATGAAAAGAACACCTAGATATTTTTGGAAAATATAATTGTTGCCACTCAAAATTAGAATAGCATTATAAGACTAAATATAAAAGATTTAAAATTTAATATAAAGTATTAAGTAGGAGGTAAGGATTATGGATTTATTTAATAGGGTTAAGTCAGTAATTTCTCAATTGTTCATTTATGATGGAGTGCTTTGCATGGAAACTAGGATAGCTGAGGACTTAGGTGCAGATTCATTTGATTATACTAAACTTATGAGTTATCTTGAAGAAGAATTTGAAATTGAAATTTCCCCGGATGAATTTAATGAGGTGAAAAACCTTGGTGATATTGTATCCTTAGTAGAAAAAAAAGCAGCCTAATTCGTAGAAAATTCATATTCGCATAAATATCAGCAAAGATTAACTGTTTAAAACATTTAAATCAAGTAATTTAAGGGTTTTGCAGTTAACTAAAAATTCATTTTTATAGGGGGAATTGAAATGTCAGTATCAAATATTTTAAGACGGAATGCTAAATTATACCCTGAAAAGGTAGCTATTTATTTTGAAAATAAGGAAATTACTTATAAAAGATTAGATAATGAAGTAGATAATATTGCTCACGGATTAATAGATATGGGGGTAAAGTTAGGGGATAGAATAGCGGTTATATTAGGAAATTCTCCTGATTTTATACGTTCATATTTTGCAATAACTCGTGTTGGGGCTACTGTAATTCCTTTAAATCCGTTATATAAAGCCGGAGAAATTAAATATATTCTAAATGATGCGAAGGTTAGCATTGTAATTACTAGTTGTTCATTTTTAAGCGTAATTAAAGGCATGTGGGATAACGTTCCTAGTTTGCAAAGTCTAATTGTTGTTCATGGGGAAACTAATGGAAATGTCATTTCATTTGAAGAAATATTAAATAAATGCTCAGAGCCTACTGAATGTGAAATTGATGATGAAGTAATTGCAGCATGTTTATATACATCAGGAACTACAGGGAAGCCTAAGGGTGCATTACTATCGAATATTAATTTAACCTTTGATTGTGAAGGAATTGTAGAACGAACGGGATATGTATTTAGTGATATACATATATGTGCTTTACCATTATTTCATTCTTTTTGTCAGACAGCAGTTGTATTAGCAGGTTTTTATTGTGGAGGAAGCATAGTTGTAATACCTCAATTTAGGATTGAAAGCTTGTTTAATGAAATAAAGGATAAGAGAGCCACTGTCTTTTGTGGTGTACCTGCTATGTACAATGCAATAATAACAGCACTTAACAATGGCAATACGCCCGATTTATCATCCTTACGTCTTTGCCTGTGTGGAGGAGCTCCGATGCCGGTTGAAATAATAAATAGCTTTGAAGAAAAATATAATATTTGCATACTAGAAGGAAATGGTCCAACTGAAACATCTCCGGTATCCTATGTTAATAAACCAACTTTGCGTAAGATAGGCTCCGTAGGACCTCCAATACTAGGCGTTAAAGTTAAGATTGTAAATAATGAGGATGAAGAAGTTTCAGTTGGAGAGAGTGGAGAAATATGCATACAAGGGAAAAATGTAATGAAGGGATATTTAAATCAAAGCCATGCTACTGCAGAAGTAATGAAAGGTGGGTATTTTCATACAGGAGACATTGGTAAGGTTGATGAGGATGGATATGTTTATATATTAGATCGCAAGAAAGATATGGTAATAGTGGGAGGCTTGAATGTTTATCCTAGAGAAATTGAAGAATATTTATATACAAACTCTAAAATTTCAGAAGTAGCAGTTATTGGAGTTTCAGATGGAGAAAGGGGTGAGGTTCCTTTAGCAGTGGTAAGTCTTAAATTGAATCAAACTGCAACAATTGCAGAGTTGATAGTATATTGTAGAGAGGGACTAGCAAATTATAAGTGTCCAAGGAATATTATTTTTATTGATAGAATTCCTAAAAATGCTACAGGAAAGATTGATAAAAAGCAGTTAAAGGAAGCATATATTATGGGGTTGATTAAATAAAAGCCATTGGTTTGCTATTAATTAATTAATTTTAGTTGTTAGGGAGTACAATCCATCAATAGTTTGAAGATTAAACCTTTGGTGGATTGTATGTTTGATAATAACTTATGTTGTTGGCAATGAAAGGAATAGTTATGAATAAAATTAAGTTATTTTGTTTTCCATATGCGGGTGGATCAGCTTCTATTTATACAAGGTGGAAGAAATTAATTGGAGATAGTATATTATTTTATCCAATAGAGCTGTCCGGACATGGGAAAAGAATTATGGAAGCTCCATATAAGGAGTTTAATGACATTATTAATGACATGTTAAATACTATTAGTAAGGAAGATATTGATAATAGTTCATATGCATTTTTTGGACATAGTATGGGAGCATTAATAGTATATGAACTTACTATGAGAATATATAAAGAAAACATCAAGGGACCAAAGCAAGTATTTATTTCAGGAATGAGCATTCCAGAAAATAACTTTTATTTTAAAAATATCCATTTATTATCAGAAAATGAACTTTTAAATGAGTTGGTAAAATTAGGAGGAATTCCCCAAGAAGTTCTTGAGAATCATAATTTAATACGTGTCTTTACTCCAATTTTTAAAAATGACTTTAGGCTATTAAATTATTATTTAAATGAAAGACACCAAGATAAATTTAAATGTGATTTAACGGTTTTCTATGGAAGTGAGGATATTATACAAGAGCAAGATATTTTACAATGGCAAAACTATACTGAAAAAAGTAGTAGTTTTTACAAATTAAATGGAGGACATTTTTTTATTAACAAACAATTCCAAGATATAACGAAGATAATTAATGGTATTTTAAACAATGGGTTGCAAGTTAAATAGGTCCAATACTGGCATCCTTACTATAAAGTACAAAATGATGATTTAACTCTAAAAATTCTAACCCTTCAGAAAGACTATCTATTTATTGTAGATAATGTTCGAAAAAATCATTTCTAAAAATTTTTTCACGTAATTTATTAATACAGATATTAGGATAACAACGAAATAACTGGTCTTAAATTGTATGTTAAATTTCACAATAATAAACACAATTTGAGTTTATGAATAATTGAAACCATTTAACAATTAGAATAATGTCAGGAAATATAATATTATATAAAAATATAAAAGAATATATATAAAAATAATTAATTATTTTTATTAACATAATGTTACATGATATTTATACTAAAATTTAGTAAGATAATTATTACTATGTATAAAATATAATAATATTTAAAAAATTATGATTAAGCTTATAGGTTTTATTAAAGATATTTTGCCAGTTATGTGGGCGAACACGTAAATCTAACTTATTTCTGCCAGCTTCCTTAAAGTAATAGCAGCCTATTTTTAACACTAAACGTAAAATTATTACTAAAATAATTAAATAATATTTTCTGATTAATTTATCTAAATATGTATTATTATATTAAATAATGTTGCGATATATTTTTCCTTTAAAATAATGAGTGGATAATGACATTATATGCTATCTTTAGCTCTTATTTTTTAGAGCCCTCATTCTACAGGGAGTTATAGGTAGTATCCTAAAATCCCGAACAATTATAAGCAGGTTTCACAATAAAGGTGATTTGTTTATAGATACTAAACTTTTGGTAAGAGCACTTTAAATAGGTCATATATCAATCTTTGTTTTTTTGATATTTCAGTCATTATTTTTTTCCTGCTCTTAAATTCAATTACACTTATTTTTTCTAGTTCACCAATCAATTCTTCAACGGTGTGTTTTTTTACAAGATCTGTTTCCTACATTCTTATTATAAACTTTTCACCTTGTTGAATTCTTTAAAAGTACCCCATAGTTCATACAGATTTGCTTTATCAGTAGAAGTTATATTATCTATTTTCAGTGAATCTGTTACAAGAGATACAAAATCCCCTTTATCAATGGCAAACTCCTTATCTTTTGGTGCCCTAAAGGCAGTATTATCATCAGTTGTGTCTGATTCTACCTGAGAATCTTCCTCAAGGGTTCTCACATCCTTATGTTTGCTGTTATTGAGATCAATTACTTTAGCTGATCCATAATATTTACTGTCAAAATATATGTGCAAAAGTTAGAGATGAAAGGGATTATAGTGAACTTCAATCTTTTTCCCAACTAGGGCACCATCTACCTCATAGGTATTTCCTTCAAAAGATATAACGCCATACTTAGTTACAGTCCTTTCACAGCAGTGCATGAAAATCTCATCAAGTTGTATGGAAGAAAAATATCTAAGTTTAGTACCATCTGAAATAGATTTCTTCCATCTTTCAATAGAAGTCATATTTATAGAGGAATGAAGCTTTTCATGGCATTCATATTTAAGCCACGCCTGAAAAAGGTCATTAAGTTGGATTATGTTTGAAACCTTATTTTTTCTGACTTCTGGCAAGAAGGAACTTTGAACAAACTTGCAGAAAACTTGAATTTTACCTTTTATGGCTGCATGATATGCAGTTGCATATTTTAAGGTAATACCAAGTTTAGCACATATTATTTTAAACTGTTCTGAAATATACACCTTATCATTATCAACATAGATGGAATCTGGAGCACCAAACTTAATAACAGCCTTCTGAAGGCAATCCTCAAGTCTCGTAAGTGTAGACTCAAAGTAGAACTGGCAGTGAAGAATCCTTCTGCTGTGATCATAGATAAAACCTATAAGATAAACCATCCGACCGTTACCATCTGAATCTTTAATATAACAGGCTTCCATAATATCGCTCTGCCATATTTTGTTGATGCTGATTTTTTCATGCTTAAAATATACTCTGTTGTTCTTAGTAAGATTCTCAAGGGTATAACCATAATGCTTTAGCAGTCTATTAACTGTACGCAGCTTCAGAAAGCCTTTTTCTGTTTTGCGAGCAAGCTCTAGCATTATTATAATTTTAAGATCAGATCTTGTTGGAAGCTCCTCTTTAAGCAACAGTATTTTTTTAATGATCAGAAGGATGACTGCCTTTTGTTGACTTGGTTTTAGGCTTTAATCAGTCAAAGCCAAGTTTTTTGTAGTTCGAGTAATATTTGTATAGTGTTCTGTAAGGATAGGATACCATTTTCTTATTTACAACATCGTTAAATTGCTGCTTTGAAAGTTCTACAGCTGTTGTATCAACAAATCTTTTTTCTGCTTCAATCATTGGAGTTATAACCTGAAATCTGAAAAAGGCAATAGCATCTTCTTCTTTAATATTGATATATTATAAAAAATAATAGCAGGTATATAACTACTTTGAACTAAAAACCCTTTCTTATCATTTAATAATGATTTAAGAAAGGGTTTTTTTCATGAAATAATATGCCTCATTATTCTCCTTGCCATGAAAATTTATTTTCTAACTAATTAAATTATCAAATGAAAACGATTTCTATAATTTTAATTTTTCCAATGTGTAAATTAAATTAGCTATATAATGATACAATTATAAAAAATATGTTTATTCATTGAAATAATATCAATAGATGATATAATTTCATTATCAGATTCATAATTCGCGGATTGAATTTAATAATATTGTTGTTGAGAAGGGAAGGATGAGTTAAAGTATAGAAACAAACGAGGTAATTTTTGAAATAAACATACTTGAAATTTTGTTAATAGAAGGAGGATCGATATTATGAATACTGTATTAGAAAACACAAGCACAAAGGTTTCTACAGGCTTAAAAGAAAATAATCTTTCATTTACGGAGGTTATAGCTCAGTCAGTTGCAAACATTGGACCTAGTGTTGGACCAGCATTAGGAATTTCTACAGTTTATGTTTCAGCAGGAAATGGATCATGGCTGACATATGTTTTTGCTACAATAGCAATACTCTTTGTAGGATATCATATAAATCAATTTGCCCGCAGATCAGCATCACCAGGAGCACTTTATACTTATGTTTCAGACGGACTTGGAGCTGGAGCTGGATTTTTATCTGGATGGGCACTTGTGCTTGCTTATATACTTACTGGATCAGCATGTTTGGCAGGATTGTCTAACTATACAAATGAATTGCTTGGCTATGTCGGATTAAGTTTGCATCCTGTAGCAATATGTGTTGTAGCAACTTTAGTAGGATGGTTTATGGTTTATAAAGATGCACAAGTATCTGCAAAACTTATGCTTATTTTAGAAGCTGTATCACTTACTTTGATATTTACATTAGGTATTATAATACTAGCAAAGAACGGATTTAAGATTGATTTTGCTCAAGTAAAAATGAAAGGTGTAACAGCTGATAGTTTAAGACTTGGACTTGTAATGGCATTCTTTAGCTTTGTTGGTTTTGAAAGTGCAACTGCACTTGGTGGTGAAGCTAAAAATCCTTTGCGTAACATTCCAAGGGCTGTAACAATTAGCACTATATTTGTAGGACTTATATTTGTAAGCTTTTCCTATATTGAAATTCTTGGATTTGCAGCAACTGCAAAGAAATTAAATGAAGTTCCAGCTCCACTTACATTTTTAGCAAATACAAATGGGGTAGGTTTTATGGGAGTATTTTTATCATTAGGTGCTGCTATAAGCTTTTGGTCATGTTTTGTAGCCTGTATAACAGCAAGCGGCAGAATATTATTATCCATGGGACGTCATAAAATATTACCTGCTACATTAGCAAGAGTTCATAGAACTAATAATACTCCTCATGTTGCAACAGGTATTGTTGCTGTAATAAGTTTTATAATACCAGCAATACTATTATCAAAAGGATGTGCAGGACTTGATATTTTTGGATGGGTAGGTACCGTTTCAACTTTAGGATTTTTATTCTGCTATGCAATGATTGTAATAAGTGTTCCTGTATTTTTGTATAAGAGAAAAGAACTAAAAGCAAAAAATGTAATTATTTCAACAGTTTCTATGGGAATTCTCTTAATGCCGATAATAGGAAGCGTATATCCTCTGCCGCCTTTTCCAGGTGTATTATTTCCATTTATATTCCTTGCATGGCTGATACTTGGAGGATCATGGTTCTTTATAATGGATGTATATAAACATAGTGTAGTTGAAGAAATGAGAAAAGACATTAAATTATCTAGAGAAAAAGTTGATTTTGGAGAAGAAATAGGAGGAAAACTTGAAAGTAATTGAATTAATACATGATTCAGATCAACCAGAATATACAAATGTGGACTATTGGATAAAAGGAAATAAAAATTATGAATCACAAAAAATTATTATGAATGAACAAACTAAGTTACCTGATTATCACAATATTGATTTAGTAATTGTTCATGGAGGGTCTCAGCATCTTTGGAATAAAGATAAGGATCCATGGCTTTATAAGGAAATTTCATATGTAAGAGAGGTACTAAAAAATAATATACCTGTAATTGGATTTTGTCTTGGAAGTCAGATAATTGCTGAAGCTTTGGAAGGAAAAGTTTTTCTTACAGAGGAAAAAGAAGCGGGCTGGTTTGATATATCTATTAGATCAGAAGCAAAGCATCATCAGTTATTTAATAATTTACAAAATGGTTTTACTACATTTTTATGGCATTCTGATCATTATACTTTACCAGATGATTGTAGTTCATTAGGATTTACTGAAGCAGCAGAAAATCAAATTATTATTAGTAATATTGTTCCAGCAATAGGGTTTCAATTTCATCCTGAGTACACAAAAGAAAATATTCAAACATATTTAGAAGATTATGATGAAAGTTATTGGACAGGCGGTAAATATGCGTTAGGTAAAGAATATTTTATTAAGCAGATGGAAACAATTCCAGAAACCTATGATTTGTTTGAAAAGCTTATGACAAATTCTATTGCATGGATTTTAAAAAGAGGTGAAAAATAATTCTTAATGCATTTAAGCAGCTTTCTCTAGAAAAACAAAGAAGTATTATTGATGCAGCAGCTAGTATATTTGCAGAAGAGGGTTATCACTATGCTAGTGTCAGCGGTATATG
>JAUZPN010000130.1 GCA_030705885.1 Bacillota bacterium
ACCAAAGATTTATTGCTAAAAGCTGGTTTTGCTCTTTCTCATAGCAGTAAATTTGACATCATTATTGAGTATTTTATTGAAAATAAAAATTACAATATTTATGAGATAAATGATGCTTTATTTACTTTTGAACAGAATCTTTTAGGTGTATAGTTATACTTTCCTTGGACACATTTAGTTCCATTTAATTTGTGAATGATAGCGAGGTGAAGCTTCTTTTAGAAATTTATTGGAACTTTGTGATAAGGATAGTATATGCAATTTGTCGCTTGTAATGCGACCAATTTATATATACTAAATGTTATGCTTATATCATAATAAATGATTGGAGGCAAACATTATGAAAAAAGGATTAACAGAACTTGTTTTTATTCTTGACAGGAGTGGCTCAATGAGTGGTTTGGAAAGTGATACTATAGGTGGATATAATTCTATGTTAAAAAAACAAAAGGAAGAGTCTGGTGATGCATTAATTACCACTGTATTATTTGATGATATGTATGAATTGCTGCATGATCGTATTAATCTTCAACAAGTAGAGTTTATAACAGATAAAGAATATTTTGTAAGAGGAAGTACAGCATTATTGGATGCAGTAGGAAAGACTATTAATAAAATAAAAAATGTGCAAAAAAGCACATCAAAACATGAGCGTGCTGAACATGTTTTATTTGTAATAACTACTGATGGCATGGAAAATGCCAGTAAGGAATTCAGCTATGAAAAAATACATCAGATGATTGAGAACCAAAAAAACAAGTTCGGATGGGAATTTATCTTTCTTGGAGCGAACATTGATGCTGCTGCAGTAGCAGAAAAGTTTGGTATCAGCCCAAATAGAGCAGCTAATTATAATGCAGATAGTGAAGGAACTCTACTTAATTATGAAGTTTTGAATGAAGCAGTGAGCTCCTTTAGGACAGACTGTAAGATATCAGAAAACTGGAAGAAAAGAATTGATGAGGATTTTCAAAATAGAAGAGAATGAGGAGTGATAATTATGATGGTTGAATGTCCACATTGCTATTTATCTGTATTACCAAATTCAGATAATACTTGCCCATCATGTGGCAAAAATATTAATGATGTAACTGGTACAGACTTGAGTAATAAGATTGTGGAAATAAAAATTGGTGAGGAGCTGCCATTTATTTGCTGTAAATGTGGACAGAGGGCAGATGAAAATGTTATTGTTAAGGAAACAATGTCAAGTTCAAAATTTCCTGTATTTTTAAGAATTATTTTTTTGTTTTTTAGGCCTTTATATTTACTAGTACAAGATAATAATAGTAAAAATATAAAATTGCAATTAAAAATGCCAATATGTAAAATGTGTAAAGAAGTTCATGAAATAAAACCATCATATGTGGACTTTCAAAATAATAAAATTTCTTTTATAGTTAATAGTAATTTTAGGGAAGAATTATATAAGAAAAGAAGAAAAGAGCAGGAGTAGTTTTTTGAATAAATGTTAATATAAAGAGAAAAAAATATTGATATAAAGCACTCTAAATGATAGAGTGTTTTTATATTTTATCAATAATTCATGAAAAAATCTGTTGACATTAACGCAGCGTTAAGGTCTATTATAGAATTGTCAGGGGGTTTTATAATGGAATATACAATACAAAAACTATCTAAATTAGCAGGTATCAGTACAAGAACTCTTAGGTACTATGATGAAATTGATCTTCTTAAGCCGGCAAGAATCAATTCATCAGGCTATAGGATATATGGTGATTCAGAAGTGGATAGATTGCAGCAAATAATGTTCTATCGGGAACTTGGAGTTGAACTCATTGAAATTAGGAATATTATTAATGCACCATCATTTAATAGGGCTGATGCATTGAGAGAACATCATGTAAAACTTCTTGATAAAAAGAAACAACTGGAATTGTTAATTTCTAATGTTGAAAAAACTATTGCAGTGATGGAAGGGAGAATGTTTATGTCTGATAAAGAGAAATTTGAAGCATTTAAGCAAAAATTGATTGATGAAAATGAATCAAAATATGGAAAAGAAATAAGAGAGAAATATGGTGATGAATCAATAAACAATACTAATCGAAAAATAAAAAATATGAGCAAAGAGCAGTATACATCTTTAGAAAAACTATTAGAGGAATTAAATGAAACTATAAAACTAGCTTATGAAAATGGTGATCCTTCAAGTGAAATATCTCAAAAGGCTTGCGAACTTCACAAAAAGTGGTTATTAAACTATTGGGACCATTATTCAAAAGAATCTCACATGGCACTTGTAGAAATGTATGTTAATGATGAGCGATTTACTGCTTATTATGATAAAATTGTTCCAGGATGTACTAGGTTTTTACGAGATGCTATGCGAATATATACAGGAATAAAAGAATAATAAGTTATACATTCCTTGTATCATTTAAATTCACTTAATTTGTAGATGATAGCAGATAGAAGCTTCTTTTAGAAATTTAGTTGAACTTTGTTACAGAGGGTAGTATATCAAAAATAAAAAAAGTTTCAGAGAAATCTGAAACTTTTTTTATAAATTAGTTTTAATAAATATATAGACAACTTTCTATATATTTTATATAATAAACATATAGAAAGTTGTCTATATGCAATAAAATCATTAATAATGAATGGAGATGGCTAAATGAAATACAATTATACTGAATATGTCCCTATATTTAAAGCACTTGCTGATGAAACAAGATTAAAAATAATTAATATGCTTTCTTGTGGAGAAATGTGTGCATGTGATATCTTAGCATATTTTAATATTACACAGCCAACACTTTCATATCATATGAAAATATTATCTGATTGTGAGATTGTTAATGCTAGAAAAGATGGTTCATGGATGAAATACTCTTTAAATATATTAAAAATTCGAACATTCGAGAATTTTATAAAGTATATTAGTGAAAATACTGATGATTGTATGTGTAAAAATATTGGAAAATGTTCAAATAATTCTGAGTGCAAATAGGTTTTATATGAAATTATTATTTTAGGGAGCTGATAAATTTGGATAATAAAAATAGTAGTAATTCTCGAAACATAATTAAGAAAAATTCTAAATTAAAAATAGTAGGAGTAAAGCCTAAAGTGATCAGTGGTTCTGCTTCTTCAGAATGTGAGACAACTCAAAACCCGTGTTGCTGCGGAAGTGGAAGTAAGAAATCATGCGAACCTATTACTAAATATGATGCGAATCAAAAATGGATAATTGAAGAAATAGGTACTTCTCAAGGTTTTGTACCTAAGGTTTCTACCAAATTAACATTTGAGGATAGATGGGGAGCATGTAAAGTACGTTTTGGAATAAACAGAATGAATTATAAAGTTAATCCGGGAATTTATGCAGTAGGAACACCTAATGATAAATCTCCTGTTTTGGTAACAGCAAACTATAAATTAACTTTTGATACTTTGAGGAAAGAGCTTGGAGGACTTGATTTATGGATAATGGTGCTTGATACAAAAGGTGTAAATGTGTGGTGTGCAGCTGGGAAAGGTACATTTGGAACTAAGGAACTTGTTAATAGAATTTCAAAAGTAAGACTCTCGCAAATTGTATCACATAAGACATTAATACTTCCTCAGCTTGGAGCACCTGGAGTAAGTGCTCACGAGGTTACAAAGCAGTCTGGTTTTAAAATTGTATATGGACCTGTGAGAGCTGAAGACATAAGAGAGTTTTTAAAATCAAATATGAAAGCTACAGAAGAAATGCGTGAAGTTAAATTTAATATATTTGACAGAATAGTTCTGACACCAGTTGAATTTGTAAGTACATTTAAAATTGTAATGTTAGTTTTTGGAATAATGTTTATTATAAATTTATTTGCAGTAAATCCTTTTGGAGCAGTTGATTTCTATGCATTTATAGGTGCATTGCTGACAGGCTGTGTTTTAACTCCTATATTACTGCCATGGATTCCAGTGAGACCTTTTGCAGCAAAAGGATGGATTATGGGGCTAATATGGGCAGCTGCTGTAAATATCCTTAATGGCTGGCCTGCAATGCCAAAGTATGGCATATTAAAAACTGCAGCTTATTTATTGATTTTGCCATCTGTATCATCATATTATGCTATGAACTTTACTGGATCTTCCACTTATACATCTTTTTCAGGTGTAATAAAAGAAATGAAGATAGCAGTTCCTGCAATTGTTGTTTCAATAGTATTTGGAGTAGTGATGCTTTTGGTAAACAGCTTTATTCGATTTTAAGGAGCACATTAAAGAAAATCAAAAATTATAGAGGGAAGGTAATTAAGGTTGAGGAATAAGTATTTGAAAAATGTATCTACACTTAAGATTAATTCAGATAAATGTGTTGGATGTGGAAGATGTATTGAGGTCTGCCCGCATAAAGTTTTTAGTTTAAATGATGGTAAGATTAAACTTATTAATAAGGATGGATGTATGGAATGCGGAGCGTGTGTAAAAAACTGTGCATTTGATGTAATTGAAGTAAAATCAGGTGTTGGATGTGCTAGAGCAGTTATAAAAGGATGGTTTTTAGGAACTGAACCTACATGTGACTGTTCAGGTGATAATAGCAGCAGCTGCTGTTAATAAATATACAAATAAAGTTCCAATTAGTTTGCGAATGATAGCAATATCATGCTCATTTCAGAAATTAATTGGAACTTTTTTATGTATATAATATTTAAGTAGGAAATTTTCAATACATCCACAAGTTTTTTTACACAGTATAGCCTTAAAAGGAAAGAGTAAAAAAGTAGTCTAAATTTGTTATTTATTAATCTAACAATTTCATATATCTATATATCAATTCATAACATCTACTTTGTGTTGTATTTGCTAGAGATGCCATAGGAGATATATTTCCTGATTGGTTCCCTGAATTTTGATTTCCTTCAAGTTTTTTTGCTTTATTTTCTTTTTGCGTTACCCATTGAGACTCTTCTATATTTAATTTTTTTATTTCATCAGCAGGTAATTGTTGTTTTAATAAGCTATAAATTTCATTTAATGTTGCATCCCATTTATTATATTGTTTATTATTATAAATATACATATCATTTGTATCACAAGACTGTGCATTTATATACTCTTGAGATGAAGTCAATTCATTTTCTATAGTATATAGTTTATTTATATAGTCTTGTTTGCTGACATTTATTTTTATTTTTGAATCTGTCATATAATTGTTAACTAATTCATAACATCTTTTTTTAGTTGATTCATATAAAGATTCACTATATGCAACAGATTCAAATGTTCCACCTTCATATTGTGATGCTTGATTATTTGCTGTGTCTTGTTTCTGTTTTATCCATTTATCTTCTTCTGTTTGCAGGTTATTCATTGTATCTTTAGATAACTGCTCTTCTAGTAAACTATAAATTTCATTTAATGCACTATCATACATATTATAGCATTCTCCGTAATAAATTTTCATAGCTGCTGTTGTTCCACCTTCTGAAGCTTTCTTTTCTGGTAAAACATCAAGTTCATTTTGTATACTATCTAATCTTCCTAAAAATTCTTCTCTTCTTCCCTCTATTTTTGTTACATAAATAGTTCCTTGAGTATTTTTTGGTGCACTGTTTTTCTGTGTATTATTAGCTTTATTATCATTAGTATTATCTGGAGTTTGAGTTATAGTTGGAGTGCTGCCTTTACCGTTATCTGGCTGATACTGTGCAGATTTATTGAAAATTAAATACAAAGGAATTGCAATCAAAATTAAAATAAAAACTGCAAATTCAGTTATATTAATTAATAAGCTTTTGTTAAAGTATTTATGATTTTCGATAAAAGATAATTTATGATTGCTTTTTTTACAATCTCTTATTTTTGAAAAAGTATTTTCCTTTAATTCAAAAGATGGATTTAGTTCTGAAACAGAATTAGTTAAGCAATCTGATATTTCATTTTCCAATTTATTCATGATCTAATACCCCCTCTAAAGAATTATTATTATTAAGATTACTTTTGATTTTTTTTAATGCTGAATTGATTCTTGATTTAACAGTTCCAATAGGTATATTTAAAATTGAAGCAATTTCTTCCTGTGAAAAATCATTATAGTATTTCAAAATAATAACTTCTTTAAACTTGTAAGGTAATTTATTAATTGCAGCTAATAATAATTCTTCTCTTTCTTTTTTTTCATAACCTTCTTCAATAATAATTGGACTTTTTAGTTCTTCATGATCATCTATGGATGAAAAGAAATTTAGCAATTTTTGTTTTCTGAAAGTATTTTTAGCAACATTTAATGTAACAGAATATATCCAGGAATCAAAGGAATGACTTTCACCAATAAAAGTATTTATTTTTGAAAACACTCTTATGAAAGTTTCTTGAGTTATATCTTCTGCTAAGTCTTTATTTTTACAAAGGAGAAAAGCTGTACGAAGTACTTTGCTGACATATTTTTCATATAAAATACTTTGAGCTGAAATATCTCCTTCTTTACATCTGGCTATAATTTTATCCAAAATACCGGTCCCCCCTAATATATACACCAAAAAACATAATTCCGTTCAACTTTTTTAAAATAAGTATTTATAAAGTTACTTATATATAAAACCTGTTTGATTTTTACAAAAGCTATTTAAATAAATATTTTATTCAGCATGACGTAAAATTTTTAGCTTAATATATATATCATACAACAATTTTAAATATATTGTAAAACAATTTATTTAAATTGTAAAATTTATAATATATATTACACTTGGTCACATTTAGTTCCAATTAATTTTAAATGATAGCGAGGTGAAGCTTCTTTTAGAAATTTATTGGAACTTTGTTACCAAGTATAGTATAATTATTCTATATTTATAAAGGATGTTGAAGTAAAAAATGGAAGCGATTATTTTTATAGGAATTCAAGCTGCTGGTAAAAGTACTTTTTATAAGCAGAAGTTTTTTAAAACCCATATGCATATTAATTTAGATATGTTAAAAACAAGAAATAGAGAAGATATATTTATTGATGCTTGTATTAAAGCAAATCAGTCATTTGTTATTGATAATACTAATCCTTCAGTTGAAGAAAGAAAAAAATATATAACTATATCTAAGAAATCAGGATTTGATGTGATAGGTTATTACTTTCAATCTAATATTAATGATGCAATAACTAGAAATGAAACTAGAACTGGAAAGGAATTTGTTCCTGTAAAAGGAATAGCATGTACATATAATAAACTTGTAGTGCCAAATTACAGCGAAGGTTTTGATAAATTATATTATGTAAGTATAGATAATGATAATAATTTTTTAGTTGAGGAGTGGAAAAATGAACTTTGATTTATTTGATGAAAAAATGAGGATTTATGAGACAGCACATGATTATTGCGTACTTCCAGGAATTTATATGGTTGCAAGAATTGATGGAAGGAATTTTACAAGATTAACTAAGGAAGTTCATAAATTTGAAGCACCATTTGATTTGAAATTTAGAGATTACATGGTTGGAACAACTGAACATCTTATGAATTGTGGATTTAGAATTATTTATGGATTTACGCAAAGTGATGAAATTTCGATACTTTTTCATTTAGAAGATAAAACTTTTAGCAGGAAGATGCGTAAGTTGAATTCAGTACTTGCAGGAGAAGCTAGTGCTAAATTCACGAATTTATTAGGTGATATTGGATGTTTTGATTGCAGAATTTCAGAATTACCATCATTAGAAAAAGTTCAGGATTATTTTTTATGGAGACAGGAAGATGCACATAGGAATGCTTTAAATGCACATTGTTACTGGGTATTAAGGAAAGATGGAAAGTCTGTTTCTGAGGCTACAAATTTTCTATCTGGAAAAACAGTATCTGAGAAAAATGAACTTCTTTTTAACTATGGAATTAACTATAATGATTTACCAAATTGGCAGAAAAGAGGTACTGGCCTAGTTTGGTCATATTATTCTAAAGAAGGCATTAATCCAAAAACAAATGAGTGTATAATAACAAAAAGACT
>JAUZPN010000131.1 GCA_030705885.1 Bacillota bacterium
TTAAAGGTATCAGCTGTTATAGGATTACCATGCTGCTTTGGTTTATATTTCTTG
Source organism: Bacillota bacterium (assembly GCA_030705885.1). GTDB lineage: Bacteria > Bacillota > Clostridia > Clostridiales > Clostridiaceae > JAUZPN01. The sequence goes on from JAUZPN010000131.1 coordinate 55, forward strand.
TCATATCCAGTACTTGAATTAATTTTTCCTGGTCATTCAGATGGTTATATGATATTAAAATATTTGTCTTTATCAATTCCATTTGTTATTATAGTTCAAACTACTACATCTATACTCCAAGGAATTGGATCATACATGAAACCTGTTAGAAATTTATTTATAGGTTGTGTAATTAAAATTATTTTAACATTAATTTTAGTACCTATGAAGGACATAAATATATATGGTGCTGTTGCAGGAAGTATCTGTGGATACATTGTTACATCAGTTATGAATTTACATATTTTGAAGAAAAATTTAGAGTCTAAGATTAATTGGTACGAAATATTAATAAAACCTGCATATTCAGCAATTTTAATGATAATTTTAGTTGTAATTATTTATAACAATGTTTATAATTTTACAGGAAGCATTAGAATTTCTTGCGTTTTAAGTATTTTAGCAGGAGTTTTGGCTTATGTTATATTAATTTTATTATTCGGTACGTTTAAGTATGATGATATTAAAAAGAAAATTATAAAAAGATAAAGGAGATAGTACTTATGATTAAAGTGGTTGGATTAGGTCCAGGTGCAAAGGAAGCACTTACACTTGGTACTATAGAGGCACTTAAAGGCGAAGGAAAGGTTTATATTAGAACAGAAAAACATCCTACAGTTGATTATCTAAAAGAAATAGGTTTAAATTTTGAAACATTTGATTATTTATATGAAACAATTAATAATTTTGATGATGTATATAGCTCAATGGTAAATGCAATAATATCAAGTCATAAGAATGGCATGGATATTATATATGCCGTTCCAGGTCATCCTCTTGTAGCAGAAAAATCTGTAAGCTTGCTAATGAAGAAATGTAAAGAAGAAGAAATATCATTAGAAATAGTTCCAGCAGTAAGTTTTATAGATGCTATGATGGAAAGTCTTAAAATTGATGCAATAGATGGAATAAAAATAATAGATGCTTTTGACATAAAGAATCAGGTATTTGATAAAAGAGTTGGAAATATAGTAACTCAGGTGTATAATAAGCTTATAGCTTCAGAAGTTAAACTTGCCCTTTTATTATATTATCCTGAAGATATGGAGATTTATTTTGTAAGATCTGCAGGAGTAAAAAAAGATGAAAGCATTAGAAAAATATTTTTATATGAACTTGACAGACAAGATGATATAGATTATCTTACTTCTATATATATACCTAAGAATATTGAAGTAACAAAAGATTTTAATGATCTTTTATCAATAATGGAAATGTTGAGAAGTGAAAATGGATGCCCTTGGGATAAAGAACAAACCCATGAATCAATTAAGAGAGATTTAATTGAAGAATGTTATGAGGTTTTAGAAGCTATTGATGCAAAGAATGATGATATGCTTATAGAAGAACTTGGAGATGTTCTTTTAAATATTGTTTTTCACGCACAAATTGGCAGTGAAGATGGATATTTTAATATAAATGATGTTATAAAAAGTATTTGTCATAAAATGATAGAAAGACATCCTCATATTTTTGGAAATGTTCATGTTAATAATTCCCAGGAGGTTTTAGCTAATTGGGATTTAATCAAAAAGAAGGAATATGGATATCAAAGTTATACTGAAGAATTGAAACATGTAGGTAAAAATCTTCCAGCACTTATTAGAGCAGATAAAGTTCAAACAAAAGCAAAAAAAGCGAGATTTGACTGGGACAAAGTTGAAGACGCATTAGATAAGGTTTTTGAAGAATTTAATGAAGTTAAGGATGTATATAATTGTAATAATAAGGCAAGAATAGTTGATGAAGTTGGAGATTTACTATTTTCAGTAGTTAATGTAGCTAGATTTCTAAAAATTGATCCAGAAGAAGCACTTACATTATCAACTGAAAAATTTATAAATCGTTTTGAATTTATAGAGAAATCTGCAATTGAGCAAGGTACGAATTTAAATCAAATGACATTAGATGAAATGAATATACTATGGGAAAAATCAAAAGAAGAAGAAATAAAATAAAAAAAAGGATTTTTTAATTTTATGAAGAATATAGTAATATCTAAATATTATTTAGATATTTTATAGTTATTAGAATATTACTTTACAAGGTTATAGACTAATTTTGTAAAGTGGTACATATATAGGGCTAAAAATAATTCATTTTAATAGGAGGTGAAAAACCTGGTTTGTGGTTTGAACCAATATCTTACACAGCCCATAAGATATAAATCAATAAGATTTAAAACCGGGAATTTAATGAATAAGGCAGAATTAGTATCAAGTATTGCAGAAAAAAGTGGATTAACAAAGAAGGATTCAGAAGCAGCTTTAAAGGCATTTATTGAAAGTGTTGAAGAAGCATTAGAAAAAAAAGATAAAGTACAATTAGTAGGCTTCGGAACATTTTTACCAAGAGAAAGAGCTGAAAGAACAGGAAGAAATCCAAGAACTAAGGAACCAATTCCAATATCAGCATCAACTGTTCCAGTATTTAAAGCAGGAAAAGAATTTAAAGAAAAATTAAGTAAGTAAAATACTTAAAATAAAAAGCCTAGACTATTAATCTAGGCTTTTTATTTTAAATAATATTGAAAAGGGGTTTGAAAAATTGAGGCTTGATAAATATTTAAAAGTATCTAGAATAATAAAAAGAAGAACTGTAGCAAAAGAAGCCTGTGAAAGCGGCAGGGTTTCAATAAATAATAAAGTAGCAAAACCAGGAACAGAAATAAAAGAAAATGATATTATTGAAATAAGATATGCATCTAAGGTTCTCAAAGCAAAAGTAACTAGTGTTTTAGAGCATGTTAAAAAAGATGATGCAAAAGCAATGTATGAAATTTTAATTGGCGAAGAAGATACTGATGAAGAATAAAATCTAAAATAAAAATGAATTTTAATAAATTCATTTTTATTTTTTTATGTAAATGTTTAAATAAATAAATTATTTAAAATAAAGAGATAAACAGAGATTAACAGAGAATGAAGCAGTAAATAAAATCTAAATTAAAAAAATAAAATTTTGTTTCATTAATTTGGCAAAAACTAAATATTTGAAAGTTGAATTAAATATATTATGTGATATAATAGCTTATATTAAAAGTTATTCATTAACGTATAATGTAATAAACAATAATAAATAATAAATTATTATTTAGTTATATCTATAACAATTGTTATAAAATTAATATATTGTTATAATATATATTATGGAATAAAATTATTATAGAGGGGAGGGAATGCTTTGGAACGTTTTTATACTATTATTTTTTTGGTGGGAGTAGTATATACTGCAGTTTCATTTCTATTAGGTGGGTTGTCTGGAGCATTACATTTTGGTGGTAATTTATTTTCCCACATTGATGCACACTTTGATGCACATATAGGAGGACATGCAGATGGTCATATTGGCAGCCATTTAGATGCTCATGCAGGTGGAGGACATGATATATTTTCTAAATTTTATGTATTTCCATTAAAGCCAGTAACTATTTTTTCTTTTTTAACGGTTTTTGGTGGACTAGGGTTAATTGGAACAAAAAATAATTATTATCCTATTATAGTTTTAATTGTATCGTTTTTAATAGGAATAATTATATCCACATTAATTTACAAATTTATTGTAGTTCCATTATATAAAGCACAAAATACTAGTGATGTTTCACAGAAAACATTAATTGGAATGAAAGCTAGTGTAATTTCACCAATACTTGAAAATGGATTTGGTACTATAAGCTACGCGGTTAATGGAGTAAAGCATAATGCCCCTGCAAAGCATATTAACAAAAAATTAATACCTTTAGGAGAAGAAGTAATTATTTATTGTATTAAAGATAATATATTTTATGTAGAACCTTTAAATAGCACAGAGTAACTATTTTTGTTTTAATGGTAGGTTATAGTATAACTTACTTTTAAATATATTAAATAAATGAATTATAAGGAGAGTGTAAAATGTTTGGATTATCAACTACCATAACCATTATCATCATCATTATTGCTGCTATATTGATTTTAATCCTTGGCTTTTTTTCATTTTGGAAGAGAGTACCTCAGGATAAAGCAATTATCGTTACTGGACTTAAGAAAAAAGTCATTACAGGTGGAGGGGGACTAGTTTTTCCACTATTAGAAAGAACAGATACAATGTCCCTTGAAAATATGGAAATAGATATTCGTATAGAAGGTGCATTAACTTTACAGGGAGTTGGAATTACAGCAGATGGAGTTGCTGTTGTAAAAGTAAAATCTGACACTGAATCTATTTTATCTGCAGCAGAACAATTTAATACATCAAATGGATTACAAAATACACTTCGAATTATACAAAATACTACAAAGAATGTTCTAGAAGGAAAGCTTAGAGAAATTGTATCTAAAATGACTGTAGAAGAAATATATAGGGATAGAGATACATTTGCATCCCATACTCAAGAGGTTGCAGCAATTGGACTAGCTCAAATGGGTCTTGAACTTAAAGTTTTAGTTATAAAGGATATTTCAGATAAAAATGGATATTTAGAAGCACTTGGTAAACCAAGAATTGCAGCAGTAAAGAGAGATGCTTTAATTGCAGAAGCAGAGGCTGCAAAGGAAACTAAAATTAAAACTTCTGAAGCTAATAAAGAAGGAGAGGCTTCAAAGCTTATAGCTGAAACTCAAATTGCAGAGGCTAATAAAGAAAAGGAATTAAAGGTACAGGCATATAGAAGGGAACAAGAACAGGCAAAGGCAATATCAGACCTTGCATATCAGATTGAGTCAAATAAAAGCAAAAAAGAAGTTACAGAAACAGAAGTTCAAGTTGAAATAACTAAGAAACAAAAGGAAAAGGAACTGGCAGAAGCTACATTACAAGTAGAAATTACTAAAAAGGAAAGAGAAATAGACTTAGCTGAAAAGGAATCAGCAAGAAAAGAAAAAGAATTAGAGGCAACTGTAAAGAAACAAGCAGAAGCAGATAAGTATAGACAAGTTCAAATTGCAGATTCTGTTAAGTATAAAGAAATTGCTGATGCAGAGGCAAGAGCAAGAGCTATTGAACTTGAAGGTAAATCAAAGTCAGAAGCTTATAGACTTCAAGGTATGTCTGAAGTAGACATAATTAGAGAAAAAGGTAAGGCAGAAGCAGAAGCCATGACTAAAAAGGCAGAAGCATATAAATTATATAATGATGCTGCTATGGCTCAAATGATTATAGAAAAGATTCCAGAAATTGCAAGAGCTGTTGCAGAACCTTTATCTAAAACTGAAAAAATTGTTATTGTAGATAATGGAACTGGTGATGGAAAAGGAAGCGGTGCATCAAAGGTTACGGGATATGTAAGTGAAATTATGTCTCAACTTCCTGAGACTGTAGAAGCTTTAACAGGAATTAACATAATGGATTTTTTAAATAAGGGTGCAAAAAAGAATGAAGACAACACTGAAGTAAAAAAAGATATAAAAACTGAGGTAAAAGAAAACTAAATATACTAATAGTGAAAGGTACAGCATTTAAAATGTTGTACCTTTTAAATTTGCCATGTTAAATGATGATTTACTTGTAATATATGTATTTAGTTATTCATATTATTATTACAAGTAAATCATAAAATTTATGGGGGTACAGAATGGAAACTAAGAAGGAAATAAAGGTTGTTGAAGAAAAAAAAAGCAATTTAATATTGGAAAACAGAAAAAAATTAAATTTAACAGGTGTAGTTGAAGTAATAAGCTTTGATGAAGTTCAAATAATATTAAATACAAATTTAGGGGGGTTAACAATTAAGGGAACAGGTTTAAAAATGAATAAATTAGATGTGCAAAATGGAGAGATTGTTATTGTAGGCTTTATAGATTCATTTGTATATACTAATACAAAGGTAAAACAAGATAAAGAAAGTATTTTAAGAAAGTTGTTTAAGTAGGTTGATAATGTTATGATGATATTAACTGTTCAAATAAGATCTGTTTTTGTAAGTATTACCGCTGGATTAATAGTTGGAATACTATTTGATCTATATAGAATTTTTAGAGGCTTTAATAATCCTAATAAATATATAACATTTTTTGAAGATATATTATTCTGGACATTGTCTGCAATATTAGTATTTATATTTTTACTGCGTACTAATTATGCATATGTAGGATTATATGTTTATGCATTTATTGGTTTAGGATTATATTTATACATAAGAATAATAAGCAAAGTATATATTAAAATACAATATTTAATAATAAAAAAAGTATCAAAAGCAGTAAGAATTATAAGAAATATTATATTTTATCCTTTTAGGTTGTTATTTTATAAAAAAAAATCAAAAAAAAAATAAAAAATATCAAAAAATATCTTGAAGAAATTCAAAAATCAAATTAAAATAGATATGACGGTAAAAATCATACATAAGTTTTTAATAACAGCATATTATTTATATAATACTGTTTTTTAAAACAATACTATACTATTTTTTAAAGTTTGAGAGGAAAAAGTATGGATAAGAGTATAAAAAAAATTAGTTTTAGAAAAATAGTATTTGTTATAGTTATGAGTTATTGTTGCTTTACTTTTTATAATCAATTTCAAAATATGAGAAAAATACAAAAAGTAACTGAAAATAAAAAAGTAGAACTGAAAAAGCTTCAAGATGAAAATTATATATTAAAAGAGAAAGCATCTGCTTCTGACAATAATGATTCAAGCTTAACTGAGAGGTATATAAGGGAAAAATTAAAAATGATAAAACAAGGTGAATCTATAGTCCAAAATGGCGATAGTCCAAAACATTAAATTTATATTTTTAAGTTTTTAATAATATAAATTTAAGTTTTTGAAAAAATTATCGATTTATATTTTATAAGCATTAATATATAAGTTTTTAAATAAATTAATTATAAATGATTAAGTATTAAGGAGGAGTCTTTTAAACATGACCTTAAAGGCAGGAAGCATTTTAGAAGGTACAGTAGTAAACATTACAAATTTTGGTGCATTTGTGGAGGTAGAAGGTAAAACAGGATTAGTTCATATTTCGGAGGTTTCTGAAACTTTTGTAAAAAATATCAGAGAACATTTAAAAGAAAAAGACAAAGTTAAAGTAAAAGTAATTTCTGTTGATGATAATGGAAAAATAAGTTTATCTATAAAACAGGCATTACCAACCAAGAAAACTGTAAAACCTATTGAAATTGATTGGAATGGTGACAAAAGCAATTCCGGTTCAGGTAACTTTGAAGATAGATTATCTAAGTTTTTGAAAGAAAGTGAAGAGAGATTTTCAGATTTAAAGAAACATCAAGATTCAAAAGGAAGAGGATATAAGAAAAGTTCAAATTACTAATATAAAAAGAGACTTATTTTAAAGATTATATTAATATTAAAAGACCCTAATTGGGTTTTTTTATTTGATAATTTGTAATCAATGTGTATATTTATTTAATATAGTGGAAAAAATTTATAATAACCTTTGATAATTAATTAATGTTTGTTGAATATTACTTTTAAATTAAAATTTTTTTTAATTTAAAATAAAAAAAACAGTTGACATTAATTCAGGGATATTATATAATAAGTTTTGTCGTTGGAAAACGATTGTGCTGGAGTGGCGGAACTGGCAGACGCACAGGACTTAAAATCCTGCGGTGCTAAAACACCGTACCGGTTCGATTCCGGTCTTCAGCACCACAATATCGCGGGGTGGAGCAGTGGTAGCTCGTCGGGCTCATAACCCGAAGGTCGTTGGTTCGAATCCTTCCCCCGCAACTATTTATGTGGCGGAATAGCTCAGCTGGCTAGAGCATTCGGTTCATACCCGAAGTGTCGTAGGTTCAAGTCCTATTTCCGCTACCAA
>JAUZPN010000132.1 GCA_030705885.1 Bacillota bacterium
AAGCAAATGGAAATACAAAAACTATAAAAGCAAGTATTAAAAATGCATAGATTAATATTCTGCTTATTAATTTACTATTTTCCATTATGCTTCCATTTCTCCTTTCTTACCAATATATACCTGTATACCAGATATTACGGCTACTATTATAAATAAAAGTATTGCTTCTGCCTGACCAATTCCATAATTGTTTTCTATAAATGCCTTATTTACAATTTTCATAGTTGCCATTACAGTACTTCCGTATGGGCCGCCTGCTGTTAAAGAGTAGTTTATATCATAAACCATAAATGTACTTTTTAATGTCATAAATAATGTAATAACAAAAGCTGGTCTCATTAAAGGCAGTACTATTTTAACTAGACGATACCATGCATTTGCACCATCAATAGTTGAAGCTTCAATAACGTCTTTAGGTACATTAACAAGTCCTGCAATAAAAATAAGCATCATATAACCAGAAAGCTGCCACACAGTTACAATAACAAGTGACCAAAATGCCAGTTTTGAATCGCCTAACCAGCCTAGTTCTAATATTTTAATTCCAAGGCTTTTTCCTAGAGTAGGTAATGTCTGAACAAAAACAAATTGCCAAATATATCCAAGTACCAAGCCACCAATAAGATTTGGAGTAAAAAGAGAAGTTCTAAAAAAATTCTGCCCTTTTATTCCCGATGTAACAAGGTATGCCAAAGCAAATCCGAGAACATTTACAAGTACAATACAAGCTAAAACATATTTAGCAGTTACCATCATTGAAGTCCAGAATTTTGCATCTTGTAATGCAACTTTATAGTTTGCAAGTCCACAAAAAACAGGTGAGCTTATAATTGTCGGCATCTTCATAAACGTTAGATAAATACCGTATATAAATGGAATAAGTACGGTAATAGAAAAAACAAATATAGTTGGAAACGTAAAAAACATCTGATCTCCGAATTTTTTTAATGACTTTTTTTCTGCTATCATCATCTACCTCCACTCCTCTCAATATTAAACTAATGGGCGAGACTTACTCTCACCCATTAAGTAAACTATCCACGGTCACAAAGTACTGCTAAATTTCTAAAAGGATTTTCTCCGCTATCATTTATAAATTAAGCAGAACTAAATGTGTCCGTGAAAAGTATAAATCCACAAATGTAATATTTAATTATTTCTTTGATTTGTAGTATTCTGTAAATGCCTTTGCTAAATCCTTACGTGATTCTTTCTTGTCAATATATTTCTGAACATCTGGTCCAAGTATAGTCTGATAATCAGATGCACTTACATAATTTGTAGTGAAAGGCATAGTCTTATTTTTTGCTATTGCATCAGAAATAGCTGCACCTAATGGGTTAGTTACTTTATTAGCATTGTTCTTAAAAGCAGATATTATCTGTGATTTATTAACTATAAAATCTTGACCTTTTTGATCATATACTAACCAGTCTAAAAATTTCTTTGCAGCATCCTGTTGAGCCTTAGTAGCACTCTTATTAACAATAAATGCTTGTGTAGGTCCAACAACTAGTTTATTGTTCATTGGATTATTTTCATCGTTATCTACAGGAACAGGAATAAGTCCAAATTTATCACCTGCAACTGCTTTTAAAGAATCATAAGCCCAGTCACCATTGAACAATATTGCAGATTCTCCTTTACCTACTGATAAATGAGCATCGTCATAATATTTTCCAAGAGGACGGTCTCCATATTTGTTGTAATCCTTAGAAGCTAACAAATCCATAGTGTCATAATATCCGTTCCATGTAGTATTATTAGCAAAATCAAACTTACCATCCTTAGCCTGTTGTATTAATTTGCTTGGATCATCTGACTGATCAAGCCACTGGGAACTAAAGTGATTAGCTACTGACCAATCTTCTGTTTGATATGCTACTGGATATTTCACTCCTGAAGCTTTAATTTTATCAAACAAGTCTTTAAGCTTGTTTCTTGTATTTATTGTGAATGGATCAAATGTACCTCCAACTGCTTTATCAAGTACTTTTTGATTGTAAACAAGACCAAAACCTTCAACTGCAAATGGGAATCCTACAACCTTACCTTCTGCATTTTTAATACCATATGAAGTATCACTATTCCATTTTTCACCTGAAAGATCGATACCTACATCTTTATATTTGTCAATTATTGCATTTGGTTCAACCATGGCTAGTGTTACTACCTTACCTGATGCTGTAAGTTTATCAAAAATATTTACTGAATCACCAACAGCTACTGAATAAGGTTCAATAGTAATGTTTGGATTTGCAGCCATAAAATCTTTTGTAGCTTGTGTAAACTGACTTGCTATCTCACCTTTACCATTAGTTATAATAATTGAAACCTTTTCATTCGACTTTACTTGAGACTGCTTTGACTGTGATGCTGTGCTGCAACCTGCAAATGACGAAACAAGTGCTAATGCCATACCAATTGATAAAAACCTTTTCATTGTTATATACCTCCATTTTTTAATTATATAATTTGTTTACTCAAACATGTCAAACGTTTTACATGTTTTTATTATACATTTATTATTTCCCTATGTCAATCGTTTACATACATAATTTTAAAAAAATTTTTAAAATTATTTTTAATCTAATTTTATAAAACATTTTAATTTGGAATCAAAAACATTGAAAAGGTAATTAATACATACTTTATTAATATAATACAATCGCTAATATCTCATATTAAAGAAAAACTATCACAAAATTAACAAAATGCTAAAAAAAATAGTCTGCAGCATATACTGCAAACTATTTCTATTAAATTTTTTATGTAGTTTTACGTTCTATAAGTTCTACTGGTAAAATACTTTCTTCATCAACTTCTTTACCATCTATCTGATTTATTATGATTTCCACTGCAAGCTGTCCTAATTTTTCAATAGATTGTTTAATTGTAGTCAGTGACGGAGTAATGAGCGAAGCTATGAAGGTATCATCAAAACCTACTATTTTTAAATTTTCAGGTATTTTTTTTCCTAAATTACTTGAAACCTCAACTATACATGCTGCTATATAATCACTGCTTGCAAATATTCCATCAATATCAGGATGCTCCTTAAATAAAGTATAAATAAGTTCCTCATATTCCTGCTTATTAAAATTGTTAAGCTTTGTTTCTACAACGGTATATGGTATATTATTGCTTTTTGCAACATCAATAAAAGACTCACATCTTTTATTAGCTGGAGTACTTAATCTCAGCGGACCGCTTATATGTGCAAGATTTTTGCATCCTTTATCAATGAGAAGTTTTGTAGCAGCAGCTCCCCCTTTATAATTATCTGATGTAATGTAAGGAATGTCTCGTGACAAAAATCTATCAATGGCTACTATAGGCAATTTCAAGTTTAAATATACAGAAGTCTCAAGTGTATGACTTCCCATAATAATACCATCAACTTGGTTCCTTTTTAACATATCAATGTAATCTTTTTCTTTTTTACTATCTTGATAAGCATTGCATAACAATATTTTATAACCATTTTTATATGCATAATATTCAACATAATTTGAAAGTTCAGCAAAGAACGGATGAGAAACATTAGGTATAATAAGTCCGATCAGATTTGACTTTCTTTTTAAAAGGGCTCTGGCTATTTCATTAGGCTGGTAGTTAAGTTCTTCCATAGCTTTATATACCTTTTCCCGAGTCTTATCACTTATATATCCCCTATTATTTAATACCCTTGATACTGTAGTAACCGTAACTCCGGATTTTTCAGCTACATCCTTTATGTTTGCCATCAGAACTCCTCCTAAATAGATACTATTATATCTCATTATATACTCTGCCCTTGTAAATGTAAATGTAATTACTTTCTCATTTTCTATTCAGTGAAATATTCAATCATAATTTCATTAACCGTCTTTGATATTTCATGGTTAATTCCGTGTCCAACTCCATGAAAAAATCGATAGTTCATATGATATTTGGATAGTATATCTTTGGCTCTATCAGCATTTCCCAAAGGATCTGATTCACCACGCAGAAACAGACTCTTATCCTTAATTACCTGAAGTTGTTTTTCATCAAAGGATTTTATTTTATGATTTGACATTGCCATATTGTTAAAACCTTTTAGTAACCAGGTATAATGTTCTATAATAATTGGATTATCAGTAAATATAGAACTGTTATCACCTGTCATCTTTTTTAATAGTTTTACAACATTTCTTTTTGTAGGGAAAAGAGCTTCTGGCAGAAACACCTTAATCATGTTTTTTAATGGACTTCCTATTTCCTTAACAGAAATAGAACCAGACATACATATCATTTTTATCACTCTGTCAGGTCTCATAATGCCGTAATGCTGTGTAATATAACTGCCCATGGAAACACCTGCAACATAAGCACGTTCAAGTCCAAGTTCATCAAATACATCATCAATCCACTTTATTTGATCAAAATCTTTATTATACTTCTCATTTGGGATGCTTTTTCCAGGTCCGCCAATTGTATCAACTGTATATATACGAAAATGTTCTGACAATTCCTTTGCATTAAAAATCCACATTAATGCTGAATCGTCACCAACTCCGTGAAACAAAACCAGCGGCGGGTTTCTATCATCACCACTTAAGATAACATGAGTAGTTCCATAGGTTGTGGAAACATCCTTCTCTTCCACTGCAACATCCCACTTGGAAAGTAGCTCATCATAAGTTTTATAAATATTTCTTTTTGCGGTATCACTTTTATAAACTTTCATTAAAATAAGCCTCCTTAAATTTTATTTCAAGAAATATTGTATTTATCATAAAAATTTGCTAAATAGATTCTTAGCTCATGTTCAGCTATTTCAAGCTTGTCTTCAGTAACCTCTCCACTTGAAAAATATCTTTGAAATATAAATAAAATAGGAGAATAATACTCTAATGCCATATAATTTGAATCATCATTTTTGAAACAATTCATTTTCATTAGTGCATCAAATACTGAAACATTATGTTTTAATGGAATCTCAAAAATAACCTGCTCATACAAATCAGCTGCTGCTTTGTTCACATGTTGCTCTATCATTAGCATTCGAATAAATTGTAAAATTTCAGTTTCTAAAAAGTAATTCTTTAAAATGCCCAGCCCAACCTGAATAAATGCTTCTTTTTCAACTTTTGTGATTTTATTAAACTCTTTACTAAATTTAATTGGTTTTTCATTCGTAATTTTCTCGAACCTCTTCAATAATTCATCAAAAATATCCTGCTTATTTTTAAAGTGATAATAAATAGTGCTTTCCTTAATACCCACTATATTTCCAATATCCCTGATAGAAACAGCACTATATCCCCTCTTGGAAAAAAGTTTCAACGCTGTATCAAGTATATTCTGCTTTGTATTTTTTATATCTGTTCCCATTTTTCGCCCTCCTCTAACAACCGTTAAGTATATTATATCTAACAATTGTTAGAATGTAAATAGATAAAAATAAATGTCGGATATTTTTAGGCATTTTTTTATATAAAATAAATATAAATAATATACATCTACATTTTAGTAAGCTTATTTATTTTAAAAACTTTAAGATAACTTTATTAAAAATCGAAAGGGGAAGATAAAATGGGTTTCTTTATAAAAAGAGGAGTAATTATTCTTATTAAAAATAATTTTTTAGTAGCTCTTAGTGAAAAGCTTAATACAGTAATAACATGTGAGATATCATCTAATAAAGAAATTGTTTTATTGAAAAAAATTAGAGATGTGCATCTTAATAACTTTAGAGAAAGATTAGAATATTTAGAAATTGAAATGGGGTTAATTGGAAATAGATGTTAATATAAAATCTGATAAGTTAGCATAGTAAAATAGCATGAGCATTCTAGTAATATATATCACCAATTAAGATCTGGTATATAACAAACTATTAACAAAAATCCAACAATTAAAAAAGACATAGAAAATACTTTAAATTTAAATCATACCTCATTTTAATGCTTCGCCCACCCTAAATTGCAAATTTCTTTTAAGTCAACATTATTTTCACTCTTAAATGCATTTTCATCGCTTCGGGAAAATATAATGTTTGAACTAATAATACAGTAAACTATACTGATATTCTTCTATTAATTCGAGTTTTGTGACTTATAACTCTCGTTTCGATATTAAAAAAGTAGGAATTAAGGAATAAGTGGCAAGAATAATTTACCATATATACTATACACTCTTTCCTATATAAATAAGAAATATTTATATAGAAAAGAATTGTAGTATGGATAGGAATTTAATCTATTCTTAAAGCAAATTCATTGTGATTTTACAAGCTTCAGCGTTAGTGGTTGTTATGGTTGCAGATTGTAAACTTTCATCACATAATAATCTTATAACTATTGCAAAGGGAAATGGATATTTTCTTGCATATTACATTTTATATCCCTGCACTCATAAGCTCAGCCTGCTTGATAACTATATCTACAGCTCTATCTGCTTTTTCAGGCGGATATTTGTATTCTCTTAGTAATCTTTTGACCATTCTTCTCATGCCTGCTCTAGCTGACTCCTTCTTGTCCCAGTCTATAGTCTTATTCTTCCTTACCATCTCTGTTAATTCATGTGCCATAGCTACCAAAACAGCATCCTGCATTTCTTCTAGCACTTTAGGATCAGCTGCTAATGCTTCGTAGAAAGCATATTCTTCTGTTGACAGGCCTTTCTCCTCGCCTTCTTTTACAGCAGTTACTATGTCTTTAGAAAGGTTAAGTAATTCTTCTATTACTTCTGCACTTGTAATCATTCTATTGTTATATTTTTTCATAAGATCTTTTAACTTTTTGGAGAACAGCTCTGATTTAACTATATTGCTTCTTTGAAATACTTTTATATTACCATCAAGTAATTTTCTAAGCATTTCTGCAGCTATATTTTTATGCTTCATATTCTTGATGTTATTCATATATTCTTCTGATAAAATTGATATTTCAGGATTTGCCTGATTTGTGGCTTCAAATATATTAAAAACACCTTCCTGCTGTATAGCTTGTTCCAAAATTGCTTCTATCCTTGCATTTACTTCATTAGTAGTAAGCTTACCTGTGTTTGCTACCTTACATACTCCAGCCTTTACTCCTTTAAAAAATTCTATTTCTTTCTTTTGTTCTTCATTGAGTAATGACTTACATAGAGTTTCAGCCTGGCTTAAAGCTGTTGCTTCCCTAATGAACAGCTTTGAATCTTCTTCTTCAAAACCTAATACATAGTTAACTCCATCAAGCAGTATATCCAGCCTTTGCTTTACCGATTCTCCGAAGAAAGCTTTATAATCAAAGCCATAGAAAAAATCTCTCATTACTTCTAGCTTTTCTAAAGCTACGTTCAATGCACTACTTATATCTGGAACTTTATCCTTATCTCTATTTGTATATTCATTCAATGCATTTTTAAGTTCTGCAGCCATTCCTATATAATCAACAATAAGTCCTGCTTCTTTGTCTTTGTATACTCTATTAACTCTGGCAATTGATTGCATTAAATTATGACCTTTCATAGGTTTGTCTATATACATAACAGCCATTGAAGGAACATCAAAACCAGTAAGCCACATATCAACTACTATAGCTATTTTCATTTCACTTTTTTCATTTTTAAATTCAATAGCTAGATTTTTTCTATACTCTTTATTGCCTATGATATCATGATATTCTTCTTTATCCTGATTGCTTTCTGTAAGAACTACCTTAATTTTATTATTCCAATTCGGTCTTACAGCTAATATTTCCTTGTACAGATTTATAGCTATTTTTCTGCTCATACATACAATCATAGCTTTTCCTGTAAGCACATATTGACGCTCTTCATAGTGCTTTACAATATCTTTTGCCAGCATCTCTAA
>JAUZPN010000133.1 GCA_030705885.1 Bacillota bacterium
CAAGCATTGGTGCTTATGCATTTTTTAGTTGTTTTAAATTAACAAGTATAAAAATACCAGAAAGCGTTACAAGCATTGGTAATTGTGCGTTTGCATATTGTAATAGTTTAATAAGTATAACAATACCAAGTAGTGTTGCAAGCATTGGTAATTATGCATTTGATAATTGTAGTAATTTAACAAGTATATCAATTCCAAGCAGTGTTACAAGCATTGGTTTTAAGGAGTTTTATAATTGTAGTAGTTTAACAAACATAACAATACCAAACAGTGTTACAAACATTGGTAATTTTGCGTTTGATGATTGTAGTAGTTTAACAAGCATTACAATTTCAAGCAATGCTACAAGCATTGGTGCTTTTGCGTTTGGTAATTGTAGTAGTTTAACAAGCTTAATAATTCCAAGCAGCGTTACAAGCATTGGTGGTTCAGTATTTGATAATTGTAGTAAATTAACAAGTATAACAATTCCAAGCAATGTTACAAGCATTGGTTGTTATGCATTTGATGGTTGTAGTAGTTTAACAAGCATAAATGCAGATGCTAATAATACAGCATACTCTAGTTTGGATGGAGTACTTTATAATAAATTAAAGACAACTTTAATAAGTTATCCAGCTGAAAAAACAAATTCAACATTTGTTATACTAAGCAGTGTTACAAGCATTGCTGATAATGCATTTGGTGGTTGCAGTAGATTAACAAACATAACAATCCCAAACAGTGTTACAAGCATCGCTGATAATGCGTTTAGAAATTGTAGTAGTTTAACAAGTATAATAATTCCAAGCAGTGTTACAAGCATTGGTGATTATGCATTTTTGAATTGTTCATCAAACCTTATAATTTACTATCATAATACAGCAATAGGTTTTACTAACCCATGGAATGGATATAAAACAATACCATATAACATAGTATCATATAACGGAAATGGAAATACAGGAGGAACAGTACCTGTTGATAACAATATATACACAAAGGATTCTAAAGCAGTAATACTTAAAAATACAGGTAATCTTGTTAAGACAGGATATACATTTTCAGGTTGGAATACAAAACCTGATGGAAGTGGAATAGGTTATCCAGCAGGTACAAGTGTATCAATGAATGGAGCAGATATAACTTTATATGCTCAGTGGATGTCAATATCACCATCATCAGGAACATTTACTAAAACTGCACCAGCTAATTTAACAGCAGTTATCACAGCACCAAATAAAGCTAATAATCCAGTTATTGGAGTTTACAATGGAACTACTAGGTTAATTGCAGGTACTGATCAAGCTATAGTACCTACTACTACAGGATATACTTTTACACTATATAAATCATATTTATCTAAATTAACATCCAACACAGTTATTACATTAAAATTTAGAGATGGTTCTTCAATAAATTATACTGTTAATATAAAATAGTACAAGCCTATAATAAGCAATGGAATAAACATCGTGATGTAAATTAATCTTCCACTTAATATGTTTAAAAATTTTATTAATAAATGTAGTTTTATTAACTAATATGTATATTAATGTATTGAAATATGCATGTTAAAGTAATATAATTTTATTAGATGTTTCCTTAAGTAACAAAGTTCTACTAAATTAATAAATTAAATAGAACCAAATGCACTCAAGGAAATTATATTATAGTATTAAAACAGCAGGGGGGTCTTATGATAAAATAATAGCACATATACATTTTATTTCATCGAGTTTAAGCAATAACTAACACATCTATTAGCAACAACTATATGACTTTCATCAAATTCAGACATAATTTCAAAACAAAACTTCAATAAAAGCACTAATAATTTTACTAAAATTCTAAAATAAGCTATAATTTTAATTTATTATTTGAAGGGGGATCTATTAATGAAAAAAATAATTCCTATTTTTTTGGCATTTACTTTGATAATTTTACAGATAAACACTACAAAAGCATTTGCAGATACTCAAAGTGGAGATTACAACTATACTGTATCTGCTGACTCTACTGCTGAAATCACAAGATACACAGGCTCAGATGCAAATGTAGTTATTCCAAGCACGATTGATGGACATAAAGTTACCAGCATTGGTTATGAGGCATTTTTTTGCTGCAGTAGTTTAAGCATCACAATTCCAACCGGTGTTACTAACATTGGTGATATGGCATTTGATAGTTGCGGCAGTTTAACCAAAATGACAATTCCAAGCGGTGTTACTAAAATTGGTGTACATGCATTTGAGGCTTGTGATGGTTTAACCACTGTAACAATGCCAAGCAGTGTTACCAGCATTGGTAATGAAGCGTTTGCAGGTTGTAACAGTTTAACCAGCATAACAATTCCAAGTGGTGTTACAAGCATTGGTAATGGAGCATTCCAAAATTGCTCAAAATTAGCTCAAATATATGTTAATACTGCTAATACAATATATAGCAGTAGTTCTGATGGAATACTTTATAATAAATTAAAAACAACTTTAGTTAAGTATCCTGAGGGAAAAACAGCTTCAACTTTTGTTATTCCAAGCAGTGTTACCAGCATTGGTGATGATGCGTTTTTTTGCACAAGTTTAGTCGGCATAACAATCCCAAGCAGTGTTACTAAAATTGGTAATGAAGCTTTTGATGGTTGCAGCAATTTAAGTACTATAGCAATTCCAAGCAATGTTACCAGCATTGGTAATGGAGCGTTTAAATATTGCACCAGTTTTAGCAGCATAACAATCCCAAGCAAGGTTACTACAATTGGCGATGATGCATTTAGTGGCTGCAGCAATTTAATCAGCATAACACTTCCAAACAGTGTTACCAGCATTGGTAGTGAGGCATTTCAGCATTGCAGCAATTTAACCAGCATAATAATTCCAAGCAAGGTTACAAAAATTAGTGATTATATGTTTGATTGTTGTACAAATTTAAGCAGCATAACAATTCCAAACAGCGTTACCAGCATTGGTGATTGGGCATTTGATGATTGCAGCAGTTTAAGCAGTATAATAATTCCACGTGGAGTTACCAGCATTGGTGATTGGACATTCTGCAGCTGCGGCAGTTTAAGCAGCATAACAATTCCAAGCAGTGTTACTAAAATTGGTTCTAATGCATTTGCTTGCTGTCCATCAACCCTCTTAATTTATTACCATAACACAGCAATAGGTTTTACTAATCCATGGAATGATTTTACTACAGTAGCTGGTAATGTAATAACTTATTACGGAAATGGTAGTACATCAGGAACATTACCTGTTGACAATAATATATATATTAAAGGTGCTCAAGCACCAATACTTAATAATACAGGCAGTATTGCAAAAACAGGTTATACATTTGCAGGATGGAATACAAAAGCTGATGGAAGTGGAACAAACTATTCAGCAGGTTCAGTAATATCAATGACTGGAACAGATTTAACTTTATATGCTCATTGGAAAGCACAAACTATAACTACAAGCATATCACCAGTATCTGGAACATTTACAAAAACTTCACCATCTAATTTAACAGCAGTTATCACAGCACCAAATAAGGCTACAAATCCAGTTGCTGGAATTTATAATGGAACTACTAGATTAATTTATGGTACTGATCAATCTATAGTATCTACTACTACAGGATATACTTTAACAATTTATAGTTCATATTTATCTAAATTAACATCTAATACACCTATCACAATAAAATTTAAGGATGGTTCTTCATTAACTTATACTGTTGCCTTAGGTACTACTATATCACCAGCATCTGGAACATTTACAAAAACTGCACCAGCTAATTTGACAGCAGTTATCACAGCACCAAATAAAGCTAATAATCCAGTTACTGGAGTTTATAATGGAACTACTAGATTAGTTTATGGTACTGATCAATCTATAGTATCTACTACTACAGGATATAATTTATCAATTTATAGTTCATATTTATCTAAATTAACATCTACTTCAGTTATTACTTTAAAATTTAAAGATGGTACTTCTTTAAAATATACTGTTTATGTAAAATAGTACAAACCTATATAAAAATAAAAGTATTCACATATTGTGAGTACTTTTATTTTTTTGTAAAATTAGATAAACCATTATAGTCTCCTAAACACAATAATAAATATTTATCAAAAATTTTTTTAAAAAACCAGTTTATCTTTCCTTTTTATGATAGAATTTATATAAAATACTTTTATATAAGATAGGAGTTAACAAAAATGAATGTTATTGAAATTAAAAATTTGACAAAGAATTATGGAAGCTCCAGAGGGATTAGTGATATAAACTTTAATGTTGAAGAAGGTGAGATTTTTGGATTTATTGGTCCAAATGGTGCTGGTAAATCAACTACTATCAGAACTATATTGTCACTTATATATCCTACAAGCGGAAGCATAAAAATTTTTGGCAAGGATTCAATAAAATCTGCACCTGAAATTAAAAAAGAAATAGGTTATCTGCCATCAGAAGTGTTTTATTATGATAATATGAAAGTTAAAGACCTTTTAAAATATTCTGCCAGCTTTTATAAAAAAGATTGCAGCAAAAGAATAAAAGAATTATCAGAAATAATGGATCTGGATCTTAATAAAAAGATTGATGATTTATCTTTTGGAAATAAGAAAAAAGTAGGAATAGTACAGGGATTAGCTCATGAGCCAAAACTTGTTATCCTTGATGAGCCTACTAGTGGATTAGACCCACTCATTCAGCAAAAATTTTTTGATTTGCTAAAAGAAGAAAATAAGAAGGGTACTACAATTTTATTTTCATCTCATATTCTAAGCGAAGTTCAGAAATTATGTAATAGAGTTGCAATAATTAAAGAAGGCAGGATAATAAAGCTTGAAAAAATAAGCACTTTGAAAGAAAACAATCATAAGAAGTTTAAACTTGAAACTACAATAAGTGTAGATAAAAATTATTTCAATATAGATGGTGTAACCAATTTAGAATTTAAAGGCAATGTGATTAGTTTTTTATTTAGTGGTAATATTAACTTAATTCTTAAGAAAATTTCCGAATTAGAATTATCTAACGTTTGGATAGAAGAACCTGATCTTGAAGAAATTTTTATGCATTATTATCAGAAGTAGTGTTTCTTTGAATTAAGGAGGAATTTTTTATGAATATTTTTCTACATGAATTAAAGTCTTATAGAAAATCTACGATTATCTGGTCATGTTCTATGGCTGCTGTAATTATTATTTTTCTGTCAATATTTCCATCACTAGTAAAGGATGCTGCAGAATATAAAAAGCTGCTGCAAAGTTATCCTGAGCCAGTAAGGAAAGCATTTGGTCTTTCTATAGATAGTATTTTTTCGTTTTTAGGTTATTATTCTTATGTATTTCCTTATATAATTCTGTGCGGGTCAATCCAATCAATGAATTATGGTACTTCAGTTTTGTCAAAGGAAGTTAGAGATAAAACAGCAGATTTCCTTTTAACTAAGCCTGTTACAAGGATACAGATTATGACAGCTAAGATTTTAGCAGTATTATCTTCTTTAATAATTACCAATATATTATATTTAATATCTGCTATTATTATGGCATTAATTGTTAAAAACAGCACGTTAAATTATAAAGTATTTTTTATGATTACATTATCAGGATTTTTTGTAGAGCTGATGTTTTTAGCATTGGGAATTATTATTTCAGTTATAGTTCCTAAAATTAAATCCGTACTGCCAATTTCAATAAGCACAGTATTCAGCTTTTATATTGTAAGTATGTTTGGTTCTGTTATTGGTGATAAAGTAATACGATATATAACTCCATTTAAGTATTATGACACAGCCTATATAATAAAAAATTCAGCTTATGAAAGCAGATTTATAATTATAGAAGCTATATTTATAATTTCAGTTATTTTTGCCGGTTATAAGATTTATGTAAAAAAAGATATTCATGCAGTTTAGTTAAGAGAAATTTAGTGGAACTTTGTGACCGAGTATAGTATAACTGCTTTAAACTTATTATAGGAGAGGTTTTTATGAATATATTTTTAAGAGAAATGAAAGCTAATAGAAAGTCTATTATTTTATGGTGCATTGGAATAATATTAATGATTGCTGCCAGCATGGGAAAATTTGCAGGATTTTCTGCATCGGGTCAATCTATGAATGCTGCAGTTTCAGCAATGCCGAAATCTATAAAAGTTATTTTTGGCATAGGTGATTTTGATCTGTCAAAAGCCAAAGGCTTTTATGGAATGATTTTTTCATATTTAGCACTTATGGCAGCTATTCATGCTGTAATGCTTGGAGCTAATATTATCTCAAAGGAAGAAAGAGATAAAACTTCAGAATTTTTAATGGTAAAACCAGTTTCAAGAAATAAAATTATTACCGCCAAATTGCTATCATCAGTCTCTAATGTTGTAATTTTCAATATAGTAACTCTAGTAAGTTCAATTTATATGGTGGGATATTACGATAAAAGTCCAAGCATAAATCATGATATTATAACATTAATGATTGGAATGTTTATTTTACAATTGTTGTTTATGCTGATGGGAACAGCTGCAGCTTCAATAAGCAGAAATCCTAAATCTTCTACTTCTATATCTTCATCAATACTACTTATAACTTATATATTATCTATGATAATTGATTTAAATAGTAAATTTGAAAGTTTAAAATATCTCACACCATTTAAATATTTTGAAGCTGAAAATTTGTTGTATAATAAAGGTTTTAATATAATAACTATCATTTTATCAATAATTATTATTATCATTTTACTGAGTGCAACTTATATATTCTATGGAAAACGAGATTTAAAAGCATAGATATACTTTCCTCGTCACATCTAATCTCATTTTGGTACTATAAAAAACAATGAACTAGCCTGCTTATTCTTCAGCTAGTTCATTTGTGTTTTCATCACCTTATTATTACAATTATGCAGTTAATTAAAATCAGTGTACTGATAATATCTCACACTTCGTTCGCTGCATTCAAATCTAAAGTTGTTTTACAGCCTGTACTACTTTTTCTGAATTTAATGTAATTTCATCTATTGCTGATGATATTTCTTTAGATGTAATAGTTTGGTTTTCTGATAGTTCAATAATTTCGTTTACCATTTTAAGCATTGATTCCATAGACTCTTTCATTGATAATAGGTCTTTTGATACTGTTTGAGCTGAATCCTTACTAATATATGCCAATTTTCTCATTTCAGCAGCTACTACTGAGAAACCTTTACCAAATTCACCTGCTCTTGAAGCTTCAATAGCTGCATTTAGCCCCAATAAATTCGACTTATTCGCTATATTTTGTATCAGTTTAATTATTTCTGCATTTTGTTGAATATTATTTTCTGTTTGCTTTACAGATTCTGCAATATCGTTTATCTTCGAATGTAATTTTCCTGAATCCTGGCTAAATTCCTGTATGCTTGCATTTATTTGTTCAACTGCAGAAAATAAACTTTCTGTAGATTCTTCAAATTTGACTTTATCAGTTAAATTTTTACCTATAGCTATACATCCTATAACTTGTCCATTATTGTCTCTAATTGGAGTACAAATAGATTTAAAAGGAAAACCATAAAATTCTTTTGGAACTACTCCAACTAATGGCTTACTATTATTATTATTCACTATCTTCCATATAGGTTCACCCTCTTTAATTAAATCTCCTGCATTACCTGGAATACTAAATCCATCAGCCTTATAATTTTCTAAGATGCATTTTGTATCTGTTAAAGCTACACATATATCTTCCTGCAGTATATTTTTTAATTGAGATAACACTAACTTGTAAGAATCGAAAATATCATTCATATTAATTCCCCTTTTCTACATGCCTTTTTTCCCTA
>JAUZPN010000134.1 GCA_030705885.1 Bacillota bacterium
ATTTTCAGATGGTATACAGGTAGGTGCAACATTAGATAGGAATGGATTAAGACCTGCTAGATACATTATCACAAAAGGCGGATTAGTAGTACTAGCTTCAGAAGTTGGGGTTTTAGATATTAAGTCTGAAGAAATAAAGGAAAAAGGTAAATTAAAGCCTGGTAAAATGTTCTTAGTTGATACTTCACAAGGAAGAATTATTGATGATGAAGAATTAAAAAGAGAAATCTGTAATATAAAACCTTATAAAGAAATAGTAGAAAAGAATAGAATAAAGCTTGAATCATATGAAATTTTAGAAGAAAAATATCATATTACACCTGAAGCTTTAAAAGAAAAACAGCAGGCATTCGGTTATACTTTAGAAGATTTAAGAGTTATATTAGCTCCAATGGCTAGGGATGGGAAAGAGCCTATAGGTTCTATGGGAAATGATACTCCTTTAGCTGTTTTATCTAATAAACCTCAACTACTTTTTGCATACTTTAAACAGCTATTTGCACAAGTTACAAATCCTCCAATAGATCCAATTAGAGAAGAATTAGTAACTTCACTTATGAACTATATAGGTTCACAAGAAAATATTTTAAATAAAGACTTAACAGGTAGTCCATTTATAGAAATTGATAAGCCAGTTCTTACTAATCTTGAAATGGCTAAAATTAAAAAATTAAGAGATAATAATTTTAAAACTACAACAATTCCTATTACTTTTAAATATGATACAGGTGTTGAAGGTTTTAAAGAAGCACTTGAAAAAATATGTCAAAGAGCTTCTAAGAGAATTGAAGAAGGATATAATATTTTAGTTTTAAGTGATAAAAATGTAGATTCTTATGAAACAGCAGTTCCAAGTTTACTTGCAATGGCAGCAGTTCAACATCATTTAATTGCAGAAAAAACTCGTACTAAAGTTTCTATAATTATTGAAACTGGTGAAGCAAGAGAAACTATGCATTTTGCACTTTTAATAGGTTATGGAGCAACTGCAGTTAATCCATATATGGTTTATGATACTTTAGATCATATGATAGCAGATGGTGATTTAAAAGATATTACTAGTGAAAAAGCACAATATAACTATAGAAAAGCAATTTGTGCAGGTCTTCTTAAAATATTGTCTAAAATGGGAATATCTACACTGCAAAGTTATCATGGAGCACAAATATTTGAAGCTATTGGCTTGAATGAAGAGTTTATCAATGAATACTTTAAAGGTACACCTTCAAGAATTGGCGGTATTGGTATTGAGACAGTTGCTGAGGAAGTACTAATAAGACATAAAAATGCATTTAATAAAATAAGAAAGCCTGTTTCAGAGCTTGAAGTTGGTGGAGCATATTCATGGAGAAAAGATGGAGAATATCATTTATTTAATCCAGAAACAGTATATAAACTTCAAGTTTCATCAAAAACAAATAATTATAAATTATATAAAGAATATTCTAAGCTTGTTAATGTACAGGATGAACATTTATGTACCATAAGAGGACTGTTTAAATTAAAATCAGGTCCATCTATTCCAATAGAAGAAGTTGAGCCTATAAGTGAAATTGTTAAAAGATTTTGTACAGGTGCTATGAGTTTTGGTTCAATAAGTAAAGAAGCACACGAGACAATGGCAATTGCTATGAATAGACTTGGCGGAAGAAGTAATACTGGTGAAGGTGGAGAGGATCCAGCAAGATTTAAAAGAGATGCTAATGGAGACCTTAGAAGAAGTGCTATTAAACAGATTGCTTCAGGAAGATTTGGGGTAACAACAGAATATCTTGTAAATTCTGATGAAATACAGATTAAAATGGCTCAAGGTGCAAAACCAGGAGAAGGAGGACAGCTTCCAGGAAAGAAAGTTAATGAAAATATAGCAAAAGAAAGATATTCAACACCTGGAATAGATCTTATATCACCACCTCCTCATCATGATATATATTCAATTGAAGATTTGGCACAATTGATATTTGATCTTAAAAATGTTAATCCAAGTGCAAATATCAGTGTAAAATTAGTGTCTGAAGTTGGAGTTGGAACAGTTGCAGCAGGTGTTGCTAAAGCTCATGCTGATTTAATTCTAATAAGCGGTCATGATGGTGGTACTGGTGCATCACCAGTTTCTTCAATAAAGCATGCAGGAATTCCATGGGAACTTGGACTTGCAGAAACACAACAAGTATTACTTTTAAATGATTTAAGAAGCAGAGTTAGAATTCAAACTGATGGACAGCTTAAAACTGGAAGAGATGTTGTAATTGCAGCACTCCTTGGAGCTGAAGAGTTTGGATTTGCAACAACAGCACTTGTAACAATGGGTTGTGTAATGCTTAGAAACTGTCAGTTAAATACTTGCGTAATGGGTATTGCAACTCAAGACCCTGAGCTTAGAAAGAACTTTAAAGGTAAACCTGAATATATAGTTAACTTCTTAACATTTGTAGCTCAGGAAGTTAGAGAATTAATGGCAGAATTAGGTTTTAGAACAATGAATGAAATGATAGGAAGAGTAGATAAGATTGAGGCAAAAGAAGCAATTAATCATTGGAAAGCAAAAGGTCTTGATTTATCAAGTATTCTTTATAAACCTGATATGCCAAAGAGAATTAAACCATATTGTTCAATAGCTCAAAATCATGGCTTAAATAACCTTATGGATTATAAATTAATACAAATTGCAAAACCATCAATTGAAAATGGTGAATCTGTAACAGGTAAATTTGAAATTAAAAATGTTGATAGAGCTGTTGGAGCAATGCTCAGTGGTGAAATTGCTAAGAAATACGGCAATCAAGGTTTACCTGAAAATACAATTGCATATTCTTTTGAAGGTTCAGCAGGTCAAAGTTTTGGTGCTTTTGGAGCAAAAGGATTAACACTTAAGCTTATTGGAGAAGCAAATGATTATGTAGGTAAGGGATTATCAGGAGCAAAGATTATTATAAAGACTCCAGAAAAAGCTACATTTGTTCAAGATCAAAATATCATTGCTGGAAATACTATTCTTTATGGAGCAACAAGTGGAAAGCTATTTGTAAATGGTACTGTTGGAGAGCGTTTTGCAGTAAGAAACAGTGGTGCTTATGCTGTTGTTGAAGGTGTAGGAGATCACTGCTGTGAATATATGACTGGCGGAAGAGTTGTAGTTACAGGAAGTACTGGAAGAAACTTCGCTGCTGGTATGAGCGGCGGTATTGCATATGTTTATGATGAAGATAATTCATTTATTAGTAAATGTAATACAGAGATTGTTGAAGTTGAAAGTTTAAGTGAAGAAAGTGATATCTCTCTTGTATACAATATGCTTAAAGAGCATGTAGATTATACTGATAGTGTAAGGGTAAAAGAAATACTTAATAAGTGGGATGAAAATGTACTTAAATTTAAGAGAGTAATTTCCCCTGCATATAAAGATGTACTTGAAAAACAAAAGAAAAATTTAAAGTCTGAGCAGCAGGTTGCAGCAGCAAAATAATGTTAATTAAGTATACTTTCCTCTGATACATTTAGTTCAAATAATTAATAGTAACAACAAAGTTTCTTACAGAAATTTATTTGAGATTTGTGTCTGAGGATAGTATATATCATACAGGAGACTAAATGATTGATAATCACTAGTGCTGTATAAGTAATACAGGAGGGAAAAAATGGGAAAAGTAACTGGATTTAAAGAATACAAAAGAAAATCAGCAGATGAAAGACCTGTTAAAGAAAGAATAAAAGATAGTAAAGAAGTTTATATAAAATTATCTGAAAAAGTATTAAATGAACAAGGAGCAAGATGTATGAACTGCGGCACCCCATTTTGTAACTGGGGATGTCCATTAGGAAATCTAATTCCAGACTGGAATGATATGGTATTTAAAGGTGAATGGGAGAAAGCGTTTAATAGATTATATTTAACAAATAATTTTCCAGAATTCACTGGCAGAATATGTCCAGCTCTTTGTGAAGGTTCATGTACATTAGGCGTAAATAAAGAACCTATTATTATAAGAGAAATTGAACAAAATATTATTGAAAAAGCATTCAAAGAAGGTTGGATAAAACCAACTCCTCCAAGAGTGAGAACAAATAAATCAGTAGCTGTTATTGGTTCAGGTCCTGCAGGACTTGCTACAGCAGCTGAACTCAATTCAGTAGGTCATTCAGTAACTGTATTTGAGAAAGCAGATGAAATTGGAGGACTATTAAGATATGGTATTCCTGATTTCAAGCTTGAAAAAGATATAGTTCAAAGAAGAGTTCAGTTTATGAAGGATGAAGGAGTAGTATTTAAAACAAATACTAATGTTGGAGTCAATTATAATACTCAAGATTTACTTAATGAGTTTGATGCAGTAGTATTAACTGGAGGTTCTACAATTCCAAGAGATTTGAAAGTGCCAGGAAGAGAACTTAAAGGAATTCATTTTGCAATGGAATTTTTAGGACAGCAGAATAAAAGAGTTGCAAAAAAAGAAATAACTGAAGAAGAAATAACAGCAAAGGGTAAAGTAGTTCTTGTTATTGGAGGCGGAGATACTGGTTCAGACTGTATTGGAACTTCTATTAGACAAGGTGCTAAAAAAGTATACCAATATGAAATTATGCCTAAGCCTCCAGTAGAAAGAGATGAAAGTATGCCATGGCCTGAATTTCCTAGAACATTAAAAACAACTTCTTCTCATGAAGAAGGCTGTGAAAGAGATTGGTGTATTAATACTCGTGAATTTACAGGAAAAGATGGTGTTGTAGATACATTACATGCTGTAAGAGTTGAGTGGAAAAAAGATGATTCAGGCAGAATGCAGATGAGTGAAATGTCTGGCTCGGAATTTGATTTAAAGGTTGATTTAGTATTGCTTGCTATGGGATTTTTACATCCTCAGCAGGAAGGTTTGCTCAGTGATCTTGGAGTTGAACTTGATGCAAGAGGAAATGTAAAAGCTGATGAAAACTATATGACAAGCAAAAAAGGTATTTTTGCTGCAGGAGATATGCACACAGGTCAGTCACTTGTAGTTAGGGCAATAAATGAAGGTAGAAAAGCTGCTAAAGCTGTTGATAAATATTTAATGGGTGAAACATCATTAAGGGGTTAAAATATTAATGATATCGCAGCAGACTTCTCGCCCCATGGGAAGTCTGCTTTTTATGCAAAAAAAATATTCATTGAAATTAAGGAGTTGATGATAAATTGGGGATTTAACAAGTTTAAATAAAGTATATATTTATGATAGTACATTGAGGGATGGAGCTCAGGCTGAGGGTATTTCTTTTACAGTTACAGATAAATTAAAAATAACTAAGAGACTTGATGATTTTGGTATTGATTATATTGAGGCAGGTAATCCAGGTTCAAATATTAAAGACATGGAATTCTTTCAATGTGTTAAAAAATTAGACTTAAAACATGCTAAATTAGTAGCTTTTGGAAGCACAAGAAAAGCAGATATAAAAGTAAGTGAAGATAATAATGTTCTATCATTGCTAAGTGCAGAAACAGGTGCTGTTGCAATTTTTGGAAAGAGCTCATTGCTTCATGTTACAGATGTTTTAAGAACTTCCCCTGAAGAAAATATAAATATGATTTTTGATACAATTCATTTCTTTAAAGAAAATGGTAAAGAAGTAATATTTGATGCAGAGCATTTTTTTGATGGATATAAATTAGATGCTGATTATGCTATGAAAACGCTGCAATCAGCTGTAAAGGCAGGAGTAGACTGCATAGCTTTATGTGATACAAATGGAGGAAGTCTTCCATATGAAATTGAAGATATAGTTAAGGCTGTAATTCAAAATATTCATGTTCAAATAGGTATTCATTGTCATAATGATGCTGGTATGGCAGCTGCTAATTCAATAATTGCAGTTCAAAATGGAGTATCACATATACAGGGAACGATAAATGGTTATGGTGAAAGATGTGGAAATGCTAATCTATGCACCATAATTCCAAGTATTGAGCTAAAATTAAATATTAAATGTATTGCAGATAAAAAAATACAAGACATTACAAATGTTTCAAGATACGTAAGTGAAATAGCTAACTTAGCTCATAATGAGAGAGAACCTTATGTAGGTAATAGTGCTTTTGCTCATAAAGGCGGAATGCACATAGATGCAGTCCAAAAAAATTCTAAAACCTTTGAACATATATCACCAGAAACTGTTGGAAATAGCAGAAGAATTTTAATGTCTGAAGTTTCTGGAAGAAGTACTATTATAAACAGAGTGCAGGAAGTTGCACCTTGGATAACAAGAGAATCACCTGAAACCCAGCAAATAATTGATAAACTTAAGGAACTTGAATACTTAGGATATCAGTTTGAAGGAGCTGAAAGTTCTTTTAAGCTTATGGTTATAAGAGAATTAGGAAAAGACAGAACATTTTTTAATGTTAAAGATTTCAGAGTTTTATGTGAAAATCCATGGAACAGAGAAAATAGTGCTTTTGCTATTATAAAGGTTGAAGTAGATGGAGAAGAGGAAGTTACAGCTGCAGAAGGTGATGGTCCTATTAATGCATTAGATAAAGCATTAAGAAAAGCATTAGAAATTTTTTATCCTGAGCTTTCAAAAATAAGGCTTACAGACTATAAAGTACGTGTTCTTGAATCAGGAAATGCAACAGCTTCAAGAGTTAGGGTTCATATTGAATCCACAGATGGAGATAATGTATGGGGAACAGTAGGTGTTTCTACAAATATAGTAGAAGCCAGCTGGGAAGCGTTAGTGGATTCTATTGAATACTTCTTGTATGAAAATGGTCAGTGGATAATTAATAATTAATAAATTAATATTAGAAAGGTAGTGTAATAAAAATGATAAAATTAGCAGTTATACCTGGAGATGGTATAGGAGTAGAGGTTATTAAACAAGCACTTAGAGTTTTAGATGTAGTTTCAAAAAAATATAAATTTGAATATGAAACTACAGAAGTTTTAATGGGAGGAATCGCCATAGATAAAACTGGAGTACCTCTTCCACAAGAGACTATAGATATATGTAAAGCCAGCGATGCAGTACTATTAGGAGCTGTTGGCGGAGCAAAATGGGATACACTTCCTGGACATTTAAGACCAGAAGCAGGGCTTCTAGGAATCAGAAAAGCTTTAGGAGTATTTGCTAACTTAAGACCAGCAATATTATTCCCACAGCTTAAAGCAGCATCTGCTTTAAAAGAAGAAGTTCTTGGAGATGGACTTAATGTTATGGTAGTAAGAGAACTTATTGGCGGAGCTTACTTTGGAGAAAAGAAGAGAATAACTCTTGAAAATGGTGAGCAGAAAGCTTGGGATACTATGGCATATAGTACTCATGAAATTGAAAGAATTACTCATGTTGCTTTTGATGTAGCTAGAAAGAGAAACAGTAAATTAACATTAGTTGATAAAGCAAATGTACTTGAAAGCTCAAGACTTTGGAGAGAAACAGTTATAAAAATAGCTAAAGATTATCCAGATGTTGAGTTAAACTTCCTTTATGTAGATAATGCTTCAATGCAGCTTATAAGAAATCCAAGACAGTTTGATGTAATCGTAACTGAAAACTTATTTGGAGATATATTAAGTGATGAAGCATCAATGCTTACAGGTTCACTTGGAATGCTTCCATCTGCAAGCTTAGGTTCAGGAAAAGCAGGACTTTATGAACCAATACATGGTTCAGCTCCTGATATAGCAGGACAGGATAAAGCAAATCCAATTGCAACTATCATGAGTGTAGCTATGATGTTAAGATACAGCTTTGATATGCAGGAAGCAGCTAATGATATCGAAAGTGCAGTTTCA
>JAUZPN010000135.1 GCA_030705885.1 Bacillota bacterium
CTAAAGAGCCAGAGTATATAATTACCCAAAGAGGATTGGGATACAAGTGGGGGAAGGAAGTAAAATGAAAAATTATTTTACAAATACAGAAATTAAAATAAGCTCTGCAGCATTGATTTTTATGATGATTATATTTTTATCTGCATCATCTTTTATGATGAAAATTAATAATGACAATCTTAAAGAAGGCTACATAAAACAAATGGGTGCTGTTGCACTGAGAGTAATTGAGAAAAATCCTGATTTGGAAAAGGACATTATGCCTCTTATGACTAAAAATGTAGATAATGAAGAAGCAGCAAAAGGTGAAGCTTTTATGAAACAGTATGGATTAAGTAAGGACTTACAAGATTCATTTTTTCCTTATGCAGGTCAAAATATAATAAATAACATTACTGCTTTAGCAGTTATTTTTTTAACTATGTTAGTAGTAATGTTTATTCTTAACTATATTCAGTATGCTTACTTTTATAAGAGAATAAGAAGATTAACATTAGGTGCTGAAAGAGTTGTTGAAGGAGATTATGATATTTCCATAAGTGAAAATAAAGAGGGAGATTTATCAAAGCTTTCTAATTCCTTTAATTCTATGAGAAAAGTTATAAGAAACAATATTAGTGAATTAAAAAAGGAAAAACAATTTTTAGCAGACTTGCTTTCAGATATATCACATCAGTTAAAAACGCCCCTTTCCTCCTTAATTTTATATAATGATATTATGCTTAGTAAAGAACTTACAAAACAGCAGACAGAAACCTTTCTCATAAGCAATAAAAATCAGCTTTTTAGAATGAACTGGCTCATAAGAAATATATTAAAATTAGCAAAATTAGATGCAAAGGCTATAGAATTAAATAAAGAAAATCAAAGTCTTAATGAAACCATTGAGGAATCTATATATACAATTGAAAGTAAAGCTAATGAAAGCAATATAAAAATAAATTTTAATGAAAAAGAAGAAATAGAATTCTGCCACGACAGGCTTTGGCTTGAGGAAGCACTAAATAATATTATAAAGAATGGTATAGAACATACTCAAAGCGGTGGTGAAATTAATATTTATTTAGAAGAAAAGCCTGTATATAAAAGAATAATAATAGAAGACAATGGAGAGGGAATCAGCGAAGACGATTTGCCTAATATATTTAAAAGATTTTACAAAGCTAAAACTTCAAAGAAAACTGATTCAATAGGAATAGGTCTTGCATTATCAAAATCTATAATTGAATTACATGATGGAATTATAGAAGTGCAGAGTAAATTAGGAGAAGGTGCGAGGTTTATAATTACATTTTTATGATTTTTTAATATTTGTAGAATTATAACCAAATTAATAAAAAAGCCTTTACAGACTATCTAAGTCCATGAAGGCTTCTTTATTTTGTTCAGTTATTTAACTGATAAACTGGTTGAAGTTTTGTCAACAATTTGAGCTGAATCTTTAGTTTTTATGTCTCCGCCTGAGATATGAAAAATATTCTTTGCAACTATAGTGTCCATAACAGCAGAAACATCTGCTGCAGTTAATGTGTCTTTTGCATTGTTTACAGTAATGCTGACTTTTTTACCCTGTTCATTTAAAAAATTCATAACTACACTTTTAGCCATTTATAAATCCCCCTTTTTACTGATTTATGATCTGATTTGAATCATCTCTTAATATGTCTGTTACTGGATACATTAATAATGTTCCGATAGATGTACCTACTGCAAAAATGTCATCATTTGAAGCTGATGTTTTAATGTTAGAGAATTTTTGGTTTTTGAATACATCCTTTCCTTGAGCATTTACCCCTGTTTTAAACTTTAGTGATGCAGTGCTTTGCACTGTTGTTGATATGATTGCCATATTATCAACCCCTTTCAATTAACAGATATGCATATACAGAAAAAGTTACCCTATTATAATTTCTTCTGCCATATTTAGTTCTATTTAAATATGCTTTTATTTTAAAAATAGATAAATATTAATACTAAAATATAAAGTATATAATACATTGACAAATTAAATAAATTATTATATAATAATTATTATTAAATAGTAATTTATTTTATTAAAATAAATTTGTATAGAAGCTTTATAAAAGTGGAATAGATAAAATTAATATAAATAATTATTGTTGAGGAGGAAAAGAAATGAATGCTTTAGATTATGCTATTAAAATGGAATATGATGGAGAAAAATATTATAGGGAACAAGCAGAAATTAATAAGGATAACGGGTTATCAGTAGTATGCAACTTATTAGCAGATGAAGAAAAAGAACATGCACAAATTTTAGAAAACAAAAAAAATCATTTAGAATATAAACTATCTGATTCTGATTTTCTCGTAAATGCAAAAAATATATATACTGGTGCTAAAGGTATAGCTGTAGAAGGAACAAATTATCCAAGTCAATTGGATTTTTATAGAGTTGTAAGTGATATGGAAACTAAAAGCATTGATTTATATAAAAAATTATTATCTGATGTAACAGAAGATGAGGAAAAGAAATTATATGAATATTTAATTAAACAAGAAGAGAAGCATTTAGAAGCTTTTGATGAGATGAGTCGTTTATTGCAGAATGCAGAATGGTGGATAGAATCTCCTGAATTCGGAAGAAGAATGGAAGAATATTAAACTATTTTTTAATTAAATATAAAAAATAAAAAAGCAATATGGAGGTGTTAGAAAATGGGTAAATTTGAAGGCATTGAAAAGATAGGATTAAGAGATAAAAAAACAGGAAAACTTAAAGCAGTATATCCTTACAAGCCTGAAGGGGCAGATGACGAGATAATTAAAGCAGTTAGAGATTGGTATTATCAGCAGAATTGTTCTGCAGAAGATGAACTTTTAAATTTGAAAGTTGATTTCTTAACTGATAATGAAATAAAATCACAAAATTAATAAAGAAGCCTTCACAGACTGCCTAAGTCTATGAAGGCTTCTTTATTTCATCTATTTTGCCTGTACCACAATCACAGATGAAAATAGTGCGAGCTATTTTTTACTAAGTTTCTAAAAGAATTCTTCCCATCTCTACACCCATGACAGAAGCCATCATAAGTCCTCTTGTCCAGCCGCTTGAATCGCCTAAGCAGTGAAGTCCCATAATGTTAGTATCATATTTATCATTTAAGGTTACTTTATTACTGTAAAATTTTACTTCAGGACCGTACAGGAGAGTTTCTCTGCTTGCAAAACCAGGAACTACAGTATTCATAGCTTTTATGAAATTCAAAATATTCATCATTGTTCTATATGGAATAGCTGCTGTTATATCTCCAGCTACAGCATCTGGAAGAGTATGTTTTACATTTGATTGAGAAAGCTCGTGCTGCCAGGTCCTTTTTCCATCTAATATGTCTCCATACCTTTGAACTAATATTTTTCCGCTTCCGAGCATATTAACAAGCTCTGCAACCTTTCTGCCATATTCTATTGGCTCATTAAAAGGCTGAGAAAAATTATGAGAGCTTAAAATTGCTAAATTAGTGTTATCAGATTTTTTTTCTTTATAGGAATGGCCATTTACAACAGCTAAATTATTATCATAATTTTCCTGACTTACAAACCCTCCTGGGTTTTGGCAGAAGGTTCTGACTTTATCTCTGAATGGCTGTGGGTGACCTATAAGTTTTGATTCATACAAAACATTATTTACTTTTTCCATTATTTCATTTCTAATTTCAACACGAACACCAATATCTACAGTTCCAGCACTATGATTGATATTATGCTTTATACACATATCTTTAAGCCAATCTGCACCCTTTCTTCCTGCTGCTATTATTATTTTATCACCATATATTGTTTCTTCATCATTTTTAGTTTTTGAATTTACTGTTATTATTCCATTAGCTGTTTCATTTTCAATAACTATATCTTTAACTATAGTATCAAATTTTATATCTACTCCTGAATCAATAAGATAATTTTGTATTTTTAAATATATTTCCTGTGCTTTTTCAGTTCCTAAATGTCTTATAGGACAGTCTACTAATTTTAAATCTGCTTCTATTGCTTTTCTTCTTATTTCTTTAACTTCTTCAGTGTTTTTTATACCTTCTACTTTAGTGTCTGCACCAAATTCAAGATAGATTTTATCTGTATAATCTATAAGATTCTGAGCTTTTTCAGATCCTATAAGATTTGGAAGATCTCCTCCTACCTCATAGCTTAGTGACAGTTTTCCATCTGAAAATGCACCAGCCCCTGAAAACCCTGTTGTTATATGACAAAATGGACTGCAAGACATACAGACCTTTGTCTTTTCTTTAGGGCAGTATCTTTTATTTATACTTTTACCTTGTTCTACCATCAAAATTTTTTTGTTAGATTTTCGTTTTACCAATTCTAAAGCTGTAAATATTCCTGCAGGACCTGCACCAACTATTATTACATCATACTTCATAGAAATCACCATCCTAGCAAAATCGTTAAATATATTTTATTATAGTATACCCTATAATCTTGTTGTATAAAATATAAGGGTTAAGTTAGATTCATAATTTAATATATAATAATATACTCTCTTGGACACATTTAGTTCCGATTGATTTATAAATAATATTATATAGTATTATCCTAGAAATTAAGTTAAATCATGTAACTAAATATGTTAAAACTACTATACATTATTTTAAATTTAGTATAAAATAAATAATAGATTGTTAAAAATAATTATTGTAGGTGAAGATTATGATAGTTAATGAATACTATAACTGGTTTAATTCATATGTAAAGAATTTCTATGGTGAAGATATCATAGTAAATCAAAATATTAAACTTAAAGAAGATCATACATTAAAGGTTGCAAAACATTGTGTAAGTATTGCTAAATCCTTGAATTTATCAGAGGAAGAGGTTAATACAGCTGAGATAATTGGCTTGTTTCATGATATAGGAAGATTTGAGCAGTTTAAAAAATATAAGACTTTTAGAGATGCTCTTTCAGAAAATCATGCTGCTCTTGGTGTTAGAATATTAAAAGAAAATAAAGTTTTAGATTGTTTAGATGAGAGCAGGAAGGATACTATTATTAAAGCTATAAGTCTTCATAATACTAAAGAACTTCCAGATGATTTAACTGAACAAGTACCATTTTGTAAGATTATTAGAGATGCAGATAAACTTGATATTTTCAGAGTAATACTTGAATATGAAGAAGAAAGACAGTTTAATCCAAATCCTGCTTTAGATAATTTACCTTTCACTCCTGGCTATAATAAAGAATTTATAGAATATATATATTCTGGCAAGAAAATGAGTAATAATGGTTTAGCAAATTATAATGAAAGAAAACTATATGAGCTTAACTGGATATCAGACTTAAATTTTTCTTTTTCATTTAATTATATAAAAGAAGAAAAAGTTTTAGAAAAGCTTATTAGCTGCCTGCCTAAAGATGAAGAAATTAATAAGCTTTATGAGTATTTAAAAAAGTATATTGAGAATAAAATAAAGAACAATTAAATCTTTCCATAGTGACAGAGCATAATATAAATTTTAAAGTTATATACTATTTATAAGAAGGTAGTATATAACTTTAAACTATAAACACTAGATATAAGTCAGGATCATCAAAGTATATACAAATAATATATATAAAATTGAACTTCCTATTTTTTTATAATAATTGAGAAAATATTATATGAAAACTTTTATTATGGTTTTGCAGATAGTTTTGTTTCAATATTCTTTGTAGAAAATTCATACCAATTTGCATCTTGTTTTGCATCTTGTTTTGATACAAAAGATTTATATTTTTCTTCGGTAACAGGTTTATTATTAATAAAATAAAAATATGATATAGGTGAAACACTGCTAAGTCCATTTAATTCCATATTACATAGTCTGTCATTTTCATAGCCATTTAATTCAAATATTACTTTTCCATATCCAGCACCATCATATCTATAGAATGCATTATCATCATTAAAGAATGTACCATCTGATTTAAGCATTTGTAAGTGATTGTATGCAGCATTATATCCATAAACTGTATCATTCATATAATGAAGAATTTCAAAATACATAGGAGTATTATCACTTGTAGATAATTCAAGAACAACTTCTGGTGATTTGTCTTCATCCATGTCAAGTATTGTGAAATGTGTTATTTTTAATGGATGTGTAGCATTTTTATTTAAAATATCATTTAGGTATATATTTTTTTTGTCATCGGTGCTGAAAAAATCAGATGCATTTTGCAGCACTTTCTTGTATGATTCCAATACTAAATAATTCATATTGCTTTTAGAGTTTTTGTCTGATGGTTTTATATTTGAAATGATATTATTGTAAGATCTGTTAAATTCATTTTTAGCAATCATAAATAAATTTGGTATGAAAAATAAAACTAATACTATACAAGCTACCTGAAGTACAATTTTAATATGAAAATTTTTATATGATTTATATAGAAATGATATAAAATAATGGTACCATCTTTTTTTAGATTTTACTCCTACCTTAATATTGTTCCAGCTGTCCTCAAAATTAGTATTTCTTAATGCTGAATCTATTCTCTTTTTTTCAACTTCAGATGTTTTTTGTAAAATATCTTCAAAATTCATAAATTTCTACCTCCTTATCTGTTTCTTTTAAACCAAGCTTTTTTTTCAACTTCTTCTTTGCCTTAAATAGTCTTGACTTTACAGCTCCTTCTGAGCAATCTTCTATAAGTGCTATTTCTTTTAAACTCATATCATTAAAGTAAAATAATATAATGCAATTTCGTAATTGCTGCGGCAGCTCATAAATGTATTTTTTTAATATAGAGCTTGTTTCCTTTTTTTGAAGGATATTATCAGGATTGTTGCTTTCCTTATCATCTAATATTTCTTCATTAAGTTCAGTATATTCTATTGTATATTCTTTAGTTTTTCTAAAATAATTGTTACAGCTGTTAATTGTTATTTTGTAAAGCCAAGAACTAAAAGCATCATTATAAAGCAATTTGTGAGCCTTTGTAAATACAGTTATAAATACCTCCTGCATAATATCATCTGCAGCTTCTTGATTACGTACTATAGACAAACATAGCTTATATACCTTATATTTATATAAGTCATATATCTGTTTACAAGCTTCTTCATCACCAGCTATTACCCTATCAATAATTTTGTTATCCATATAATCTTTCACCTCGTTTTCTAACTATCATTAAGATGCATATTTTTCAAAAAGGTTTCTACTTTTTTCAAAAGGTTTTAAATTAAAAAAAAACTATCCTTGATTACAAAGTCCCATTAAATTTATAAAAGAAGCTTCATCTCGCTACAATTTATAAATTAATTAGAACTAAATGTGACTGATGAAAGTATAGTATATGAGCCGCACATTTTCATCAAAAGTGCGGCTCATTAATTATTGAATAATATGATATTTTACTTATATTTTAATATTGTACTGGTCAATAGCTTTTCCTTTATATAAAAAAGCATTTTTAGGACATATGTTAATGCATCTTTGGCAAAAAGTGCAGTCATTGCTTATTTTGAGTTCAGGTGAAATATGAATACTTTTTGAAGGACAAAGGTTTTCACATTTTTTGCATTTAATACATTTATCTTTATCAATTTTTAAACTTTTCATAAGAAACTTTCTTAAAAATGGAAATGTCATTTTATATGCTGTTTCTGCTAAAAAAATTCTGCTTCTAGAAGTTTTATAACTTTTAGTTTTTCCTTCTAAAAATTCTAAAACCATAATTTGAGCTTGAATTGAAGATGA
>JAUZPN010000136.1 GCA_030705885.1 Bacillota bacterium
AGATTTTCTCTCTTCAAAAACACCATGACCTGACTTATGTACCATCTTCTTGTTCTGAGAACAGCTGCATCATCCTCATTAACTAATGTAAACCAATAGTCTGCTATGTCTGTAATTGCAAGGCCGCTCTCATCATCTACAGTTTTATCCTCAGAATCTTTGAAGGTCTCCAGCCTTTCAGTTATTTTTTCATCCAATTCTCCAAGCTGAATCAAATCTCTTATTTTGACATTAGCTCCCTTACCACTGTAAAACACTGATGTCAATTGAATCATTATATACATGGCTAAAAATAAATCTATATTTTTCATATCTCCCCTTGGAAATATCTCTTTTTTCAGTTCTGATCTCTTAAAACCTAAAAATTCATTGTCCACATTAGGTATGAAATATATAGTGTCATCATACTTTTTTATACTGACTCTGCTTTCGTCTTCAAAAGCTTCAAGTATCTCCCTGACTTTAATATCACTGAAATATCCATAAAGCTCCTTATCCTCTACTGCTGTGAGTTCCCCCTGTTCTAAAAGATAATTATACAGCTTCATGGCTTTCCTTATATCCTCTAAGGTATACATAAATTCACCTACTCCAATTTCATAATAATATTAGGACAATTCAAGGTTTCTATTGTTGCAAAATCCTCTTCATTAATCTTTTCTGTTTTTTCACTTATGGATATTTTTTCTCCATTACTGCATTTATTAAACTGTATTGTACTTATAGAAACTAGCCTGTACTTCTCTAGAATTTCATCTACTAACAGCTTTCTTAAATCAAATTCAATCTCTTCATTTTCATAAGCATCATTTTGCTCTTTTATCATATTAGGAACATCGATAGTGCCCATTCTAAGCAGTTCAATTAGAACCTCTGAAAATTTTCTTATAGTAGGAATCAGTTTTTTATAATCCTCCAAGCTTCTTTTATCATAATACTGTGATAATGATTTTAAGTCTGTATTCCTGTTCTTCACCAAAAAAGCTAAAATTTCAGAGATGATTATCTTATACTGCTCCCTGTTCTTTTGTTTTTCCAAAAGCTCTGTATCTTCTTCCTCTATTGTGGTTATTATTGTTTCATCTTCTTCCTCTTCTTTATAATACAGCTTTTGCTCATTAAACATATAGTTTACATTAAACTTTTTAGGAAGGAAGACTTTAAACAAAGGGTTATATAATTTGAATACTTCTCCAAGCATTGAAGCATCCTTTTCAATAGGTTTAATCAAATCTTCTTTTATGTTTATTCTCTTATTGTTATAGTAAAAGCTTGCTTCTTCAAGTGCCTTCTTATATTCATCTTTAAACTGGAAGTGACGTGTGATAAGTTCACCAGCCTTATAAGATATAGCTACCAGCAGTTCTTTTATCCTTCCAAGCTGCTTAAGTGATTCGTAATTTTCACTGGATATCTCTTCATGAGAGCATCCCAATCTTTCCTCTTCAATTAGAATAATATTTTTCAGTTCATCAAACTTTTTATTCTGCTCCTTAAGCACTTCTATATTCTTTAAAAAGTTATCCTCAAAATCCTTTTGTTCTATTGAAAATATATTTTCTCTGGTTCTATATATAAAATTATTTATAACATTTATCTGAGCTGTTATGAGATTATTTAAATTTTCTACAGCCATTAGTCCTTGAGTAAAGTTTTTCTTTTTTAAGCTGAGCTCCAGTATCATTTGATTAATATCTATCTGCATTTTTTCATCTACTTCTAAAGCTCCTAATATAAGTCTATACCCCTCCTGTGTAAGGTAAAATGTGCTCTTATTATTATCTACTTTTGAAGTTCTCTGCTGCAACAGGTGAAAATTAAAAACTTTATTTTCTCCTGTGGAATAATCTATAGTAGTAAAGGTAAAAGGATTACCATCATTTCTGAGAATTTTATATACTATAAAATGAGTTATCTTATAAGCTTCATCTTCACTTAAGATGCGATTATAAAACTTAGCACATATATCCTCCAAAAATACTGACATGCTGCTTAAAATGCATTCTTCATCTCTAAGGGATTTATCTAAGACAAAACACATAAGGCTGTAAACCAGATTAATCAGCTCAAGACTGCTAAAATACTCTTTAAAAGTAGTCAGAGTAGATACTTTATTATCAATTAAGAAGGAGTAAGAAAGTTTTTCCATTCTCTTATGAAAGTTATTTAAAAAATCGTACATTTTTCTACTCCCTTCTTAAAATATTGTAATTCACTATTTCCTGAGGTATATAAACACCGCTTTGAAACAGATTTAATATTTCCTCTCCATAAGGCTCCATCTCTTTTAGGAAAATGTTATCTATATTTCTGTTCTGCTTTTCACTAAACTTAGGCAATTTTCTAGCCCCTGCCAGCTTAAGCATCTTTATATATGCATTTTTAAAAAGATCTATTTTAAACTTATCTAAATACCGGTTTTTTAGCCTTTCATATATAGAAATGCCTTCAAAATCAATATCTCCCCAGTATAATACTCTTGAAGGATTAAGAAGATAATCTTCTACTGTATATTCATATTCCTCAAGAGCTTTTTCTATCGTTTTGCCGCTGCCATAAATAATAGTATCAAGCTCTTCATTAAGGAAAGTGCTCTTTCCCTCAAGCATAAGCTTCCTTATTGTATACCAGGTATCTTTATTTTCAATAATAAGTACTCTTTGATTTCTTTCCTTTTTGCACGAAAAATATACAAAAGGTTCAGGAGTTGTATATACATTCAGCGTTTCCAAAGAAAGGCCTAAATTCTTTAAAATGCTTTGCCCGCTGCCATCCTTAAGAAACTTTTCTTTTCCCCATATCTCAAAGCTTCTCTCATTAATGGACATTGGAGTTAACAATGACTCCCTGTATTTTCTAAAATATTCAATAAAAACTTTTACATATTCCTTGTCTTCCTTATATTTCTTTAGATTATTCAGGTAAAATTCTCGATTAAAGTTCAGCGGAAAATTATAATTAATATCATTTTCTAAAAATTCTAGATTTTCTTCTTTAGGAATAACCCTGTACTTATTATAAAGCGGCGGATTCATAGTGTTAGACTTGCTGCCTTTAACTTCAGCTAAGATTCCTTCCTCCACTAAAGAATTAATGAGTTCCACCAGCTTAAGATAATTATCTATATTAAAATATTCCTGAATTTCTGTTACACTCAAAAGCTTTTTTTCTAAATCATAAACTGTTTTTATTTTAATCAACTCCACTAAAGTTAATTTAGTTAATCAAATTGAAATGCGGCTCTTACGGCTCTTATCAAAACCACTCTATAATTATACATTATATCATATCAGTTAATAGAAATATATTAGGAGGTCATTATGAATACATTCAGTTTTTTAATTACATCATTTATCATCATATTAATTCCAGGTACAGGAGTTATATATACCATTTCAACAGGAATAACAAAAGAAAAAAGAGCTAGCATATTTGCCGCTCCAAATTTTTACAAGTGCCTGTCACCTTTCTGTCATTTTTTCACAAGTGCCTGTCACCTTTTTGATTTCTTCGTTAATCTTTATAATTGCTTCTGAATTATCTTCTGCACTAGCTGCAAGTTGCTCTGTCCATGCAGTAAATTGTTCGAAAACTGCAACCACATTTTCAATTTCTGCAGCCACCTGCTCTGATTTTTCTAAGCAATTCTGTGTTCTATTAGAGATATTACTATGAACATCAACAAGCTTGAACGATTCTTTTATAGAATTTTGACCAAGTTCTGATAAATTTGATAGTTCCTTTTTTTGCTCAAATAATTGGTTATTACTATTATTAAGATCTTCGCTTATATTGTTAGTTCTATCAATAATACTTTCAGATAAAGCATGCATATTATCTAAAAGATTTTTTGTTTTATCCGATAACTTACGTATTTCAGATGCAACTACTTGAAATCCCTTTCCAGCTTCACCCGCTCTTGAAGCTTCAATAGTTTCATTTAAACTTAGTAGATTTGTATTATCAGATATACTTCTAATTCCACTTATTGCATCTTCAATTTGTATGATTATATTTTTAAAATCATTAAAGGAATCTAATATCATATTATTAGAAGTATTTAAATTTACTAACACCTCTTTTGATTCACTAATACTAGCATTTATCTCTTCACTTAGCTTTGAAATGCTATCCTTAACAGATGTTAAATTTCCTACATCTAATTGAACTATTTTGTTATCAGAAGCTATTTCATTTATATGTTTAGATATTTTTGCAACACTCTCGTTTTGATTTTCAATTCCAGAATTCATTTCTTTCATTGCAACAGCAGTGTCTGCTGTTCTATCTGAAACTGCTTTTGTATTTTCACCCATTGCCAATATACTATTCTGTAATTCTTTTACTGAGTATCTTAAATTTTTATATAATTCAGACTGCTGTTTACTTATATTTTCTACTTGCCGCTTTTCCTGTTCAGCAGAATTAAAAGCTTCTTGTCCCCATTTCATTAATAAATATAATATTATTGTTATTACAATAAAAGCTATATAATATATGGATGAATCTATAGAATTTTTATTTTTACCCAATATATTATATCCATGCTTGATAAAATTACCAATCAACAAAGTTGCTATTATAATCAAATATTTTCTAAAATTATTAAAATCGATATATATGCCTGCTAAACACATACATGTTACTAGTGAAAATAATATATTTACATCTCCATTAGTAAGCATGTTTATTACTCCAACTGCTATTGCAGGATA
Organism: Bacillota bacterium; assembly: GCA_030705885.1. Classification (GTDB taxonomy): domain Bacteria; phylum Bacillota; class Clostridia; order Clostridiales; family Clostridiaceae; genus JAUZPN01. The sequence goes on from JAUZPN010000136.1 coordinate 4,716, forward strand.
TGTTGGCAATAGTAAAGCCTTATATTTTTGTTTTATTGGAATTAAGTATGTAATAATACTAAAAACCAATGCTGATACTCCAAAAAATAACTGATAATGTAAATAAATACTTTTTGATACTACTGAAGAACCTATTATACCCAAACATGAAAAAACAGATATAATAACTATAAGTATATTTTTTTTCTTATTTAGCAACTCCATTAAAATCATCTCCTATAACATATTATTAATCTTATATAACTATAAATGAGTATCTTTACCTCAAATAAATTACATTGTAAAAAATAATAGAACATTTATACACTATTTTGTTATAATTTAAATTGCAAATAAACAATATAGGAGAAACATAACTGTTCAATGACTCAATTATAACAAAATCATAATCGATAATCAAAGTCAATATTATGAAATAATTCTATAATGAAATGCTTATTTTTTATCAACATTCTAACTTGTTGAAGATTATTTACTTTAGTATTTAATAATGTACTATCCACAACCAAAAAGTTCCACTAAATTTCTAAAAAGCTTCTTAGTGCTATCATTTAGAAATTAAGTGGAACTCAATGTGATTTAAAAAGTATAGTTTACTGTAGTTCAGTTAGATATTCATCCAACTTTTTACAAGTGCCTGTCACCTTAGTTCAGTTCAGTTAGATATTCTTCAAAACAAATACCATGCTCTACTGGGGTTTCTATTTCAGCAGTATATTTAATAGCTTTACTGATGAAATTAACTGCTTTCTCTACTGCACCAACTATATCTGTTCCTTTTACTATACTAGCAGCCACAATAGAAGAAAACACATCACCAGTACCTGAACGATCATCGCCAATTTTTTTTATCTCTATAATAGTATATGGTTTTCCTGTTTCATATATAAAATTTTGTATATTACCTTCATGCTGCAATCCAGTTATAACAACTTTACTTGGGCCCTTTCTGCAAAGCTCTTTAGCAATGCTCTCAAGTTCTTCACTGCTGACCCCTCCTGATGGGTAAGGAATATCGAGAAGCCTGCATGCTTCAGTAAGATTAGGAGTCATTACATCTGCATATTTAATTAACTTCTTCATTTCATTACACATTTCCTTTGTATATGTAGAATAAAGCTGTCCATAATCACCCATAACAGGATCAACCATAACAATAGTATCTTTTGTTTTAAAATTTTCAAGGAACTCTACAACAACATCAATTTGTTCTTTTGAGCCTAAAAATCCAGTACAAATTCCATCAAACTTCAAACCAAGCTCTTTCCAATTGTTCATGTAATCCCTCATATGAGAAGTATAATCATCAAAAAAGAAACTTGAAAATCCTGTATGGGCAGATAATATTGCTGTAGGTAATGGGCAACATTGTATTTTCATTGCTGATATAATGGGCAGTGCTACTGCTATAGAACATCGTCCAAAACCTGTCATATCATTTACGACAGCAATCCTCTTTTGTTTGTTTAAAACCATTATCGTACCACCCTTTCTAATACCTTTCATTATAATCCAATCAAGGCAAAAAACAAAGTGTACGGGTACAATTGTTCCTAACTTTATAGTTTAATATTTTATAAAAAATAACTTATAAATAATAATTTTTATTATTATTTATAAAGTGATGGCTTGCAAATAAATTCATGAATCTTAGTGTCGAAAATGCTGCTGGCATGTGAAGGAGTTAATATAATTGCAGTATCTGCTCCATGTCCTGAACCGCCTATTGCTATAACAGGCTCTTGAAATGGTATCATTCCTGCATCTAAAGCCATAACTGCAATTTCTACACATACTTTTGTGCCTTGTCCAAATAGCCTTAAAGTCTGAGCAATTAATTCAACAGGACTAACTCCTCCAAATGCTTTACTAATTCCTCTTTCTGCACCGCTTAACACATGAGTAGTTGTTAATACTTTAATTCCATCACTTTGCAGCTCTTCACGAACTTCTTCAGACAGTTCATTTTTACCTGCTTCAGGATAGCCATTTGCATGAGTTACAACAACAACATTTATAGCAGACTTATTTTTCAAAAGTTTAGCAGTTTCCCCTTTTGAAGAAGCTACAACAATATTTTTGATACCTCTTTCTTCCTCAGTCTTTAATGCTAAATCAATAGTGCTCTTTGTGTTTTCTTTACCTTTTGATTCAAAATACATTTTATTACCCTCTTTTCATATCAAATTATGTTAGTTAAATAAATTATATCATTTTACAGCTTTGTTGTAAATTTTATGACAAAAAAATGGCACTAAAAATGATACTAAAAATTATATTACCCAAAAAAAGAATGTAAGCTAAGATTTTTCTTTTCAATTAGAAAAGTTAATCTTAGCTCACACTCTTAATAACTGCTTCTTCCATTAATTCACCTAAAATAACCCTTTCGTATGACTTTCTAACCTTTATGCTAATTTACTCTGCTAATAATACTAATTAACAAAATGTTAATTATAACTTTCATCACTTACATGATAGCAGATAGCATATACCTTTAAAAATTCATACTATTCAATTTACTTTTCTGGTGGTCTCACCTCTTTCATAAATATTTAACCACCCTGCAAGATATAAAACATTCTTACTTGCAGATAGATTGTAAATCAGCTTTCATTCACTACTATCTCTTAAAATGTTTTAATAAATAGAATAACTAATCTTTTTTCCATTTTAAGATTTTACCACTATAATTATTTACTTTGATTAATTTAACATTCCTAAAGTCTCTACTACTGTAGGCAATTTCTTTAAGTATCCATCCTAGAAATGTACCTGCTTCAGCATCAAGTTTTAGGATAGTTTGTGTCTTTGACATTTCTTTGATTTGATCCGTTGATAGTCAAATTTCAAAAACTGAAATATTAATCTAAAATTAAGTTTCTAAGTGGTTTTGTGACTAAAAGTTTATTTACTTTCTATGTTTATATAATATCATAGTAAACGTATTCAGTCAATACTTTTTTGAAAATTTTTTTA
>JAUZPN010000137.1 GCA_030705885.1 Bacillota bacterium
ATTAACAGATGAAGAAAAGGATAATGCTGTGAATATATTTAAGAAAGTATTATCAATTTTAAAGCAAGAAAAAAATAAAACAATAGATAATAGTAATGAAGTTAAAAAGATTAGAAAAATAACTATAGAGTAGTTTAAATTATTAAGCAATACTTTGTTGGACACATTTAGGTATACTTTCCTTGTCGCATTTAGTTTCAATTAATTTGTGAATGATAGCAAGCTGAAGCTTCTTTCAGAAATTTACTGGAGTTTTATGACTGAGGATAGTATACACTTAATTTATAAATAATAGCGAGAAGAAGCTTATTATAAAAATTTTGTTGATTTTGTGACCAAACATAGTATGTTTTTTTAATATAATACTTCGATATAAGAACTATTCTATAAAAGAATAATAGGAGGCTTGTCATGGGTAGAATAATAATTTTTACAGGAAAAGGCGGCGTAGGAAAAACAACAACTGCAGCAGCACATGCAGTTAAAGCAGCGAAAGAGGGAATAAAAACATTAATAGTAAGTACTGATATGGCTCATAATTTAAGTGATTTATTTATGCAGAAAATTAAAGAAGAGCCTATTGAAATACTTAATAATCTTTATGCATTAGAAATAGATCCAAATTATGAAATGGGCAAAAATTATAATAGTATTTTTGATGCTGTTAATAAGATGATTCCTTTTAATAATCAGAAAGATAAGGAATCTATGGAGGATATAGTCGTATTTCCAGGCATAGAGGAGTTATTTTCACTCCTTAAGATAAAAGAATTGTATGATCAAAATATTTATGACCTAATTATAGTGGATTGTGCTCCAACTGGTGAAACTCTTTCTTTATTAAAATTTCCAGAGCTTTTTTCATGGTATATGGAAAAGCTATTTCCTGTTGGAAGAGTTGCAATGAAGGTATTAAGACCAATTTCAAAAGTTGCTTTAAAGATAGATATGCCTGATGAAAAAGCGTTAAATGATATTGAAAAATTATATGTTAAACTCGGAAACCTTCAAAATCTTTTAAAGGATAGAGAAGTTTGCAGTATAAGACTTGTCACAATACCTGAAAAAATGGTAGTAGAGGAAAGTAAGAGAAATTTTATGTATTTAAATTTATACAACTTTAATGTTGATGGTTTATATATTAATAGAATAATGCCAGAAGATGTGGATAATAGTTTTTTTGATCAGTGGAAACATCTTCAAAAAAATTATTTAGATGAAATAAACTCAGTATTCTCTAATATTCCAACCTATAAAATTAAATGGTATGAAGCAGATGTAAATGGGGTGAGTAATCTAGAAAGAATTGCAGTTGATTCTCTGCAGGATGAAAATCTATTTAAAGTTTTAAAAACAACTTTAAACGAAGTCTTTGAAAAGACTGAAAAAGGGTATAATCTTAAAGTTTATCTGCCATTTGCAGATAAAAAAGATTTTGATTTATTTGAGTCAGGAACAGATATTATTGTAAAAATTGGAAATTTCAAAAGAAATATTCCTATACCTAATGTAATAAAAAAATACTCAATAGCTTCTGCAAAGCTTAAGGGTGATGTATTAAGTATTTATTTTGAATAAAATTTATGAAGAGAGGGTGGATAAGTATGAGAATAATATTATATACAGGAAAGGGCGGAGTAGGTAAAACAAGTGTAGCTGCTGCCACAGCCTGCAAAATAGCAAAGGAAGGCAAAAGAGTATTAGTTATGAGTACTGATCAGGCTCACAGCTTAGGAGATTCATTTGATATAAAGCTGTCTAATGATCCAGTAAAAATTGATGAAAATCTTTATGCTATGGAAATAGACTCAGTTATAGAGAATGAAAATGCTTGGGGAAATATAAAAAGTTATATTGAAAAGCTTATGGTATTAAAATCAGAAAAAACAATAGAAGCTGAAGAATTATTAGTATTTCCAGGCTTTGAAGAGCTATTATCACTAATTAAAATAAAGGATATATATGATGAAGGAAAGTATGATGTATTAATAGTAGACTGTGCACCTACAGGTGAAACTATGTCACTTCTGAAGTTTCCAGATTTATTTAAATGGTGGATGGATAAGATTTTACCAATTAAAAGAAAAGGAGCGAAAATTGTTAGACCAGTAGTTGAAACTGCTATGAAAATACCTGTACCTACAGATAGTACTTTTGATGAAATAGAAAAACTATTTTCAAAAATTGAAGAACTTCATGAACTGATGATTAATAAGGATATCGTCAGCATAAGAATAGTAACTACTCCAGAAAAGATAGTGGTTAAGGAAGCAAAAAGGAGCTTTTCTTATCTGCATTTATTTGATTATAATGTTGATGCAGTAATTATAAACAAGATTTTTCCTGAAGTGTCGCTAAAGGGCTATTTTGGAGCATGGGAAAACATCCAAAAGAACAGTATTGATGATATTTATGAAAGCTTTAAGGGAATTCCAATTTTTAAATTAGAATTAATGAATAATGAATTAAGAAAATATGAAACACTTCAAAAAGTTGGAGATCAAATTTATGGTGAACTTTCACCAGAAAATGTACTTTTTAAAGATAAAATATTTAATATTGTAAAGGAAGCTGATGGATATAATTTTGTTATTAATATGCCTTTTGTAGATAAAAAAGAATTAAGCCTTTCACAAAAAGGTGATGAAATAACTATATCAATTAAAAATGAAAAAAGAAGCTTCGTGCTGCCAAAGAAGCTTCAATCTAAAGGAATTGTAAATGCAAAATATGATGATGGAAAACTTAATATACATTTTTGTTCTATTTATCAGTAGTAAAAATATTTACGTCTGTTGATTTAATCCACCCTTTGTTGTTAATTCTATCAATTGAAGGTATAGTAACTTCATACCACACTAAGCCGAAGATATCAGCACTATCATGCACATCCAGCTGTGCATTAATTTCAATGACAGTTAAAATGGATGAGCTTTCTATAGGTGCAATATAAAGAAAACACTTTTTGATAGTAACAGCCTTATTAATTGAAGGAGTTTTAAACTTAACTGTTAAAGATTTAGGATACGCATTTGTAATATTGTTATTATTTAATTTGTTTCTTAAATCAGTAACTTGTTTTGAAAACATCATAATCTGTCTTCTTTGGGATGCATTTTTATTAGATAAAATGAAAAAAACTACAACAGAAGCAAAAATAATAATTAAAAAAAATATAAAAATCATATAATAATCGCCTGCCGTCAAAAAAATTACTCTCTTTAATATATTCATTAAGTATTAAAAACAATACAAAAAAATAAAAAATGATGGTAAATTAATTAATTCTAATTTACCATCGTTTTTTTTGTTAAACAGCTTGGCTTAATTCTGAATAACCATTAATATAATGGTCAGCATTCTCCATTATTAATTTCTTATCTTTTTCAGAGTAATCATCTTGTACTCCAACTACAGTCATACCAGCTGCTTTTGCACCCATAACTGCAGGAAGTATATCTTCAAATACTACACAATTTTCAGGATAAACATTAAGTTTTTTCGCAGCCAGCAGATAAATATCAGGAAAGTCTTTACCACGGCTGACATCAGAAGTTGTTACAATAGCATCAAAGTATTCAAATATTTGAGTCCTTTTAAGTACGACTTCAAGAAGCTGTTCTGAATTGCTTGTAGCTAAAGCTATTTTAATACCTGAAAATTTTAAAAATGATAGATATTCTTTTGCTCCAGGTTTTAATTTAACATCATATTTATAATGATCAAAAGCCATATCATTCCAAATATTCATTATGGTATCAATATCTTCTGAAAGATTAAATCTTTTTTTAAAATAATGTGCACATTCTACAAAACTTAAATATTCTATAGATTTTCTTAAATCATTAGGAAATTCTAAGTTCCTGTCATTTAAAAATTCAATATCAATTTTCTCCCATATCCACATGGAATCAACTAATGTACCATCCATATCAAAAATGGCAGCTTCAAAATTTTTTTTACTATTTATCATAAATCCTCCTGTATTTATTAATTATACTAAGGTTCTTTTATAAGTTTGATGGAAATTTAATACAAAGCAAAGTATATACTTGTACAAAAATTATATAACAAAGATTATTATTGAACTTAAAGTTCCTAAAATCATTCCTACAATAACATCTGAAGGGTAGTGAACACCTAAATACATTCTAGAGATACCAGTTGAAAAAGCAAGAAGCATACATGGTAGAGTAATAGGCGGAAAAGTTAGTGAAATCATAACTGCAATTGAAAATACTGCTGTTGTATGTCCAGAAGGAAAAGAATATTTGTCAATACCAATCAATTTTATATTAAGGTCATCTAGTGCTAAATAAGGTCTAATACGATTAACATTTCTTTTAAGAATTTGTGCAGCAATATTGCTGAAAAATAATGAGGCGGCACAATTAAGTCCTAATAGATGAATAAAGGATTTTTTACTTACAATAGCTATGATGCAAAATAAAAATGAAAATACAGCAGAACCTAAATATGTTATGCAAGGCATATAAACATCTAAAGCCTTACATTTAATCTTATGATTAAAAAAATTCAATAAAATTTTATCGCCACTTTGAACATGTTTAATGAAATTTGACATCACGGCCCCCTCCTTTGTTAGAATATTATACTACAAAAATAAATATTTGTGTATAAATATTTTAATATTTTTTAGTGGTAAGTTATATCATTTTTATGTTAAAAATGTTTAAATAAATTTAATTCTTTTACTGAATTTGTAACATATTTTGATTCAAAAATATACTATATAATAATAGTAATAGATATGGGTGGTTTTATGAGTAAAAAAGATAAAAAAGATAAAAATGAATGTGATGAAAATGAACTTGAGATTTCTACAGAGTTATCTATAAGCGTTTCAAAACCTGGATGTCCTGAAGCAGAATTAAATTTTGATATAAGTAAAGAAATATTTGTTGTAGCTTTGGCACTTTCTATAATACAAAAGGGATTAGAAGAAAATGATCAGTGTTAATGGAAAGAAAACTTGAGTATATAAAATAATTTGAGGTTTTCAAACACATGATTTTTTACAGAGTTTATGTTTAAATAAAAATTTCATAAAAATAGAATAAAAAATCTATTTTTGGGTAAAATAAAAAAGTAACATAAACCATCCCAAAATAAAAAACCGCCCTAAGAAGAAATTCTTAGGGCGGTTTTGCGTGGCAGAATATGTGTAAAATATAGTCACATCATATTGACAATGACTTCAAAGTGAACTAAAATAATACCTATGAAGTTAATAGGAATAGTAGAAAATAATTGTATAAATTTTAGTAGGTGAAGTTAAATGATTAAAGATGAAATGACGCCATTAGAAAGAATGAAAGCTTATAATAATCATGAAAGTATTGACAGACTTCCATGCGTTCCGATAGTTGGAAACACAGCTGCTAGAGTAATAGGAGTAAAAGTTTCTGATTTTAAGGGAAATGGTAAATTAATTGCAAAAGCTCACATAGAAGCTTATAAGCTTTTTAAGTATGACATTATAAGAGTATTTACGGATTTGTATACCCAGGCAGAAGCTATGGGTGCAAAAGTGTTCAATCCAAAAGATGAAACAGCATATCTTGAAAGTCCAGCAATTTCAAGTGTTGACCAAATAGATAGTTTAAAACCAGCAGATCCTTACAAAGATGGTGATTTGCCTCAGCATTTAGAAGCTATGAAAATAGCTGTAAGTGAAGTAGGAAAAGAAGTTGCAGTTACTGGAGCTTTAACTTGTCCATTTACAAATGCATCCTTTTTAATTGGTGCTGAAAATTTAGTTAGATTGACATTAAGAAATCCCGAAGCAGTACATAAGCTTTGTAAAGTATCGCTTGAAACAAATTTAAAGTATGCAGAAGCAATTATTGATGCAGGATGTACTCCAAGTCTTACGGATGCTATGTCTTCATGTACAGTAATTAGTCCAAAGCAATTTAAGGAATTTTCCTTTCCGTACCTGAAAATATTGATTGATTATATACATTCTAGGGGCAAGGGTGTAACTCTTCATATTTGCGGTAAGACAAATAAAATATGGCCTTATATGGTAGAAGCTGGTGCAGACTGCATTAGTATAGATAATGATGCTGATCTTTTAGAAGCTAAAAGTTTAGTTGGGAATAATGTAAGGCTTATGGGGAACATAAGACCTTCAGAGATAATGTTTAATGGCAGTACAAATGATGTCAGAAATGCTGTTTTTGAATGTGTGAAAAAAGCATATGATAATCCTAAAGGTTATATAGTTGCATCAGGCTGCAGTCTTCCAACTGAAACACCTTTTGAAAATATACATGCTATGCTTGACACTGTAAGAGAAATTGGTTACCCAATAGATATAGAAAAAATTTACAAAAATTAATATAAAAGCAGCACTTATTTACAAATATTGGTGCTGCTTTTATTATTCATTGCAAAGTCGTTAAATTTAATGTATACTATCCTCGGTCGCAAGGTTCCAATAAATTTCCAAAGGAAGTTTCATCTTGCTATCATTTACTAATTAATTTGAGCTTAATGTGATGAGAAAATTATTATATTAAAGCTCCTTCATAATATCTACAAAACATTACATTATAATTATAAAAACAAGGTATGTAGATGTAATAAGTTAATTAATCTTATATGGAGAGTGTGATTTTAATGCAGAATATATTGATAATTGAAGATGAAGAGACAGTATCCAAAGTATTAAAGGCATATCTTGAAAGGGCTGGATATAAGGTATACTGTACAACAAAGGGTTTAGAAGGAATTGAATTATTTAATAAAATTGATTTTAAATTAGTGATTTTAGACTTAATGCTGCCTGATATAGATGGTGAGGAAGTATGCAGAACATTAAGGGGATTTTCAGATGTATATATTTTTATGCTTACTGCTAAAGTATCTTTAAGTGATAGAATAGAAGGCTTAAATATTGGAGCTGATGAATATCTGCCTAAGCCTTTCAGTCCTAGAGAACTTACTGCAAGGGTTAATGCACTATTTAGAAGACTGGTTTCAGAAAATGATAGTATTTTAAGTTTTGATGGTGGAAAACTTAAAATAGATAAAGAAAAAAGAATAGTAAAGGTTAATGAAGAAGTTGTAAACTTAACTCCAAATGAATTTGATATTTTATATGCATTGATTGCAGGTAAAGGCAATGTATTAACTAGAGAACAGCTGATTAATAAAGTTTTTGGTATTGATTTTGATGGATTGGATAGAACTATAGATGTGCATATAAAAAATATTAGAAAAAAAATTGAAGAAGACAGCAGGAATCCAAAATACATTTTAACAGTTACTAAATTGGGATATAAGTTTGGTGGTGAATAGCAATGCAAAGTGTAAGAAAAAGATTAAGCCTTATATTAATAGTGTGTACTATAGTTGCGGTAACATTATCTGCATTGTTTGTAAATATTGCTATGAATACTACTTTCAATAAATATATGACTGATGTTCAAAAGCAGAGAAATGAACGAATAGTTCAATATTTTACAGATA
>JAUZPN010000138.1 GCA_030705885.1 Bacillota bacterium
AGTGTATTTCTTACTTCCATTTATTCTATCACTAAGTTCTTTAGAAATATCATCCCATTTATTCATTTGTATTTTTATTTTTCCATTTATAGAGTTATAATAACTAAAACTAATAGGTTTATCTGAACTAGAAATTGATTTATAAATATTTTTATCATACCTTGTTTCTGATTCATGTTGAATTTTAATACTATTAGTAAAAGCATCAACTTTATCATCTGGTACTAATAGTATTGCAGTTGTTGCATTATCTTGAGCTCCTCCTGAACCTTCTTGATATATCTGGGTAATAACAGCTCCATCAGGAATAGTAACATAATAATCATTTTCTATTAATTTATAATCCTGAGCTGTTATGTTTTCAACAACACTTTTTTGCGGAATAAAAATAATTCTTGGTATTATCTCAGAAATCAAAATATAAATAAATAATAATATTCCTAATATAATATATATTTTTTTATGTTTTTTTATAATAATCACCCCATTTATTAAAATCAGTATTAGTTTAAATTATTACAAATTAGTTAAATCATTTCTTTTATATTTAAGATTAATTATAGCACAAATGTTTTTATATGAATCTAAACTTTGATTTATAAATATAAATTAAAGTTTTTACTTGAAGAATATGTTATAATTGAAATATTAAAAATTGTGAAGTTAGGGTATTTATAGAGTACATTTAAATTGAGGTGAAAATATGGAATATTTAATAAAAACGACAGAAACTCAAGAGTTTATAGATATAACTCATATTGTTAGAGAAGCTGTAAACAAAAGCGGAGTAACAGATGGAATAGCAATAGTTTTCATTCCTCACACTACTGCAGGAGTAACAATAAATGAAAATGCTGATCCTGATGTTGTAACAGATATTTTATCAGGTTTAAACAAAGCATTTCCTGAAAAAAATGGATATCTACATATAGAAGGGAATTCGCATTCCCATATAAAAGCTTCGCTGATGGGTTCTTCATGTAATATTATTATTGAAAATGGAGAATTAAAGCTTGGAACTTGGCAGGGAATTTATTTTTGTGAATTTGATGGTCCAAGAAATAGAAATGTATTTATAAAAATAGTTAGAGGATAATTTGAACTTCTAAAATTTTAAGGGGGGATATCAGTATGTCAGATTGGAATTCAGTACAATACTTAATGTTTAAAAATGAACGTACACAACCAGCAATTGATTTAGTTAATCGTATCAATATTGAAAAGCCAAAAAAGATTCTTGATATTGGATGCGGTCCTGGAAACAGCACACAAGTTTTGGCTGATAAATTTCCTGATTCATATATTCTTGGTGTTGATAGTTCTTCAAATATGATTGATACAGCAAAAAGAGATTACCTTAATCTTGATTTTAAAATTTGTGATGCAGGTAAAGAGCTGTCAATTCTTGATAATGATTTTGATGTTGTTTTTTCAAATGCCTGTATTCAGTGGATACCAAATCACAACCAGCTTTTGAGAAATATAATGGGATTGTTGAAACCTAATGGAGTGCTTGCAGTACAAACACCTATGAATTATAACGAGCCGATTCACAAAATTATAGGGGAAATTTCAACCAATGAAAAATGGAAATCAGAGTTTAGTAATCCCAGAGTTTTTTATAATTTGACACAAAGTGAATATTTTGATTTGCTTTCAGAAATATCATCAGAATTTTGCATGTGGGAAACTATATATTTTCACAAGCTGAAGTCTCATAAAGATATTATGGAATGGTATCGAAGTACAGGTCTAAGACCATATTTAAATGTTTTATCAGATGAGAAAAAGAAGCTTTTTGAACAGGACGTTTTTGAAAAAGTTGTAGAAGAATATCCGATTCAGAAAAATGGAAGTATTATTTTTAGGTTTCCTAGATTCTTTTTTACTGCAATATCAAAAAATAAATAAAGATAAATTATTTGTATACTTTTCTTGGTCATATTTAGTTTCAATTAATAAGTAAACGATATTGATGCAAAGCTTCTTTTGCTAATTTAGTGAAACTTTGTGACTAAGGATAGTATATATTTAGTTCCACTAAATATATAAATGCCTTCACTTAAGAAGCTTCTTTTACAAATCTAGTGGAACTTTGTATATATTTATTAATTAATATAGCTTAGTGCCTGTGAAATATCAGAAATCAAATCTTCTTTGTCTTCAATGCCGCAGCTGATACGGATTAATTCTGCTGGAACACCAGCTTCTTTTAACTGTTCATCATTCATCTGTCGATGTGTACTTGTTGCAGGATTTAAGCAGCATGTACGTGCATCTGCTACATGTGTTTCAATTGCAGCAATCTTAAGATTTTTCATAAAGATTTCAGCCGATTCACGTCCGCCTTTTAATCCAAAGGAAACAACGCCGCAGGAACCATTTGGAAGATATTTCTGTGCAACTTCATAATATTTATCACCAGGAAGACCACAATAGTTAACATAAGCAACCTTAGGATGATTCTGGAGAAATTCTGCTACTGCATGACCATTTTCACAATGACGCTGTACACGCACATGAAGGCTTTCAAGTCCAAGATTTAAAATAAATGCATGTTGCGGAGATTGAATGGAACCTAAGTCACGCATTAGTTGGACGGTACATTTCTCAATGAAGGCACCTTCCTTGCCAAACTTTTCAGCGTAGGTAATACCATGGTAGCTGTCATCTGGAGTACAAAGTCCAGGGAACTTTTCAGCATGAGCCATCCAATCAAAATTTCCAGAGTCTACAATTGCTCCACCAACTGCAGCACCATGACCATCCATATATTTTGTAGTGGAGTGAGTAACTATGTCAGCACCCCACTCAAAAGGACGACAGTTAATAGGTGTAGCAAAAGTATTGTCAACAATAAGTGGAACACCATGTGCATGGGCAGCATTTGCAAATTTTTCTATATCTAATACAGTAAGTGCTGGATTTGCAATTGTTTCACCAAAAACCGCCTTAGTATTAGGCGTGAAGGCAGCATTTAATTCCTTTTCTGTACAATCAGGAGAAACAAATGTTGTAGTAATACCCATTTTAGCCATAGTCACAGACATTAAATTGAAAGTACCTCCGTAAATACTAGATGAAGCAACAATGTGATCTCCACAGCTGCATATATTAAATAGAGCAAAGAAATTGGCAGCTTGCCCTGAAGATGTTAACATTGCAGCAGTACCGCCTTCCATATCAGCAATTTTGGCAGCTACATAGTCATTTGTTGGATTCTGCAGTCTTGTATAGAAATAGCCACTAGACTCTAAATCAAATAGCCTTCCCATATCTTCACTAGTATCATATTTAAATGTTGTACTCTGAATAATAGGAACCTGACGCGGCTCTCCATTGCCAGGTCGGTAACCCGACTGTACACATTTTGTATTCATTTTATAACTACTCATTTTATTACATCCTTTCATTTATATCTAAAAAATAATACTAACACTTATTATAGATGTAAATTTCTTTTACTGCAAGATAGAATATATGCACAGCAATTGCTTTAATTGAGAGTAGAAAATTTTGTGAAACTTTGTGAAAAAGGATATTATATAACGCTATTTATTTTTTTTAGATTGTGATATAATAAACAATGTGGCATCTGAGATTTTGTGTTTATCGCTTTTTCTTAGAGAAACCATGAAATTATTAATTTTAAAAAAAGTATCGTTCTGAATGAATGAGGGTTAGTCCCAAATTAGAAGGCGAGAGAATAGTTATTATAAGCTCAAAAAATCCATTTATGGATTATTGTTTGAAGCTTTTTATGCTATCCTTGTATCTCTTTATGGGTTACAAGGATTTTTTATTTTAAAAAAGGAGTTTAGAAAATGGAAACAAGAATTGCTATTATTGGAATTATCATTGAAAACAATAATTCTATTGAAAAAATGAACAGTATTCTGCATGAATATAGTGAATTTATTATTGGAAGAATGGGAATACCATATCCAAAGCGTCATGTTAACATAATAAGCATAGCAATTGATGCTCCGAATAATATTATCAGTGCTCTCTCTGGAAAATTAGGAATGCTGCCCAGTGTAAACATCAAAACAGTTTACTCAAAGGTATCTGCTGCAGAGTAAATTTATAAAATTGGAGGGTTTGTTATGTATAATGTTAAATCTAAAGTAGCAACTGAATTTATTGATGATGAAGAAGTTAAGGATACTCTTAACTATGCAAAAGAAAACAAAAGCAACCGAGAACTTATAAATAGTATAATTGAAAAATCAAAGAACTGCAAGGGATTAACACATAGGGAAGCAGCTGTATTATTAGAGTGTGATCTAGAAGATGAAAATGAAAAAATTTATAAACTTGCAAAGGAGATTAAGCAGAAATTTTATGGTAATCGTATTGTAATGTTTGCTCCTCTGTATCTTTCAAATTACTGTGTAAACGGATGTGTATACTGTCCATACCATTATAAAAATAAACATATAACACGTAAAAAATTGTCACAGGAAGATATCAGAAAAGAAACTATCGCTCTTCAGGATATGGGACACAAGCGTTTAGCTTTGGAAGCAGGAGAAGATCCTGTAAACAATCCAATTGAATATATACTTGAAAGCATCAAAACAATATACAGCATAAAACATAAAAACGGAGCAATCAGACGTGTTAATGTAAACATTGCTGCGACTACAGTAGAAAATTACAAAAAATTAATGGAAGCAGGCATAGGAACCTATATACTTTTTCAGGAAACATACAATAAGAAGAGTTATGAAGAGCTTCATCCAACAGGTCCAAAGCATGATTATGCATATCATACTGAAGCAATGGATCGTGCCATGGAAGGCGGTATAGATGATGTTGGTATAGGAGTTTTGTTTGGTCTTAATATGTATAGATATGACTTTGTAGGTCTATTAATGCATGCTGAGCATTTAGAAGCTGCAATGGGAGTTGGTCCACATACTATAAGCGTTCCACGTATACGTCCTGCAGATGATATTGACCCTGAAAACTTTTCTAATGCAATATCAGATGATATATTTGCAAAAATTGTAGCAATTATTAGAATTGCAGTTCCATATACAGGTATGATTGTTTCAACACGTGAATCTAAGAAGACAAGAGAACGTGTACTTGAACTTGGAATATCACAAATCAGCGGAGGTTCCAGCACAAGTGTTGGCGGCTATGTTGAACCAGAAGAAGAGGATGACAATTCTGCACAATTTGAAGTTAATGATAACCGTACTCTTGATGAAATAGTAAACTGGCTTTTAAAAATGAATTATATTCCAAGTTTCTGTACTGCCTGCTATCGTGAAGGAAGAACTGGAGACCGTTTCATGAGCCTTGTTAAATCAGGACAGATTGCAAACTGCTGCCAGCCAAATGCATTAATGACTCTTAAGGAATATTTGGAGGACTATGCTTCAAGTGAAACACAGAAAAATGGTGAAGCATTAATTTCAAAAGAAGTTGAAAAGATACCTAATGAAAAAGTTAAATCAATAGTAAAAGACCATCTATCAGAACTAAAAGAAGGAAAAAGAGATTTCAGATTCTAAACATATATAATTTTAATTGTATACTATCCTCGGTCACATTTAGTTCCACTTAATTTATAAATGATAGCGGAGATAAGCTTCTTTTAGAAATCTAGTGGAACTTTGTGACCTAGGATAGTATAACCACTTCCTATTACTAATTTAAATCGTTCAAGAGATAACTCTCTAGATTATATTTTTATATCAAAAAACTCATAAGAATTCTTTGTTACAGCTTTAGCTACTTCTTCAGAAGTTTTTTCCATACAAAAAGCAATTATTTTCAAAATATGTCCAAGAAAAGCAGGTTCATTTCTGCCATCTGCAGGTCTTGGTCGTAAATCACGAGGAACTAAAAATGGAGCATCTGTTTCAATCATCAGCCTGTCAAGCGGTATTCTTTTTACTAATTCTCTTAAATTGGTACCTCTGCGTTCATCACATATCCAACCTGTAATACCTATATAATAACCCTTTGAAAGATATGAATCTAGTTCATTTGCAGTTCCAGTAAAACAATGAACTACAGCATTTTTTATCTTACCATCATAATTTGAAAGCACTTCCAAAAACCTTTTATGAGCATCACGTTCATGTAAAAACAAAGGCATGTTTAATTCACATGCAAGCTGTATCTGTGAATCAAACCATTTTTCCTGAAGGTTTCGCGGTGAAAAATCTCTATTAAAATCAAGTCCACATTCGCCTATTGCAACCACTTCATTACGTAACGCTAATGATTTAAGCGATTTAATAGTATCTAGTTTACAGTATTTACTATCATGAGGATGCACTCCAGCTGTAGAATAAAGCACATTTGGATACTTCTTAGCATATTCTGCAGCTTCATTACTGCTTTTTACACTTGTTCCTGTAATAATCATAGCAGCAACTTCAGATTTTAAAGCTCTGTCTACAACTTGTTCCCTATCAATGTCATACGATTTATGCATTAAGTTTAGTCCAATATCAACTAAATTCATATTATTTTCCTCTTCTTTCTGTTTTTAATTTTTATGATGCAAAATTAACTTATATATTACATTATAAACTAAATAACCTACTGCTCCACCTATTGTGTTTGCAATTACATCATCAATATCTGCAGCTCTACCAGTAAAAAATTGCATTATTTCAATAGCAAAAGTTATTGCAAATGAGATAAATAATGCAAATTTAAAATTCCAATTCTTCTTTTTAAAAATTATTGGTAAAAGAATTCCCATTGGTATAAACATAATTACATTTAAACCAAATTGATTCAATCCATTAAATAACCCATATAATTTGATATTATTTAATATATCTACAAAAGGAATCAAATTGCTTTTTTCGACAATACTAGGATTGTAATTCATTATTAGAGTAACTAATATTAGCATAATTAAATAACCTACAAAAATAAGCCGAGATATTATTTTGCCAATGGAGATAACTTCCTTTTTCTTTATGGAAAATAGATAAACTATTATGTTAATAATAATTGACAATATAGAACCAATTCCAAAGTAGATAAGTAATACTGGTCCCATTTTAGTCCCCCTTATTTATAATAATTTGAAAGATACATAAAAATATAAATTACTTTATTATTAAAATCCATATAATTATAATGTAACATAATTATATAACAAAATTCAATATTTTTCTATATTTTCATGTTATGTCTGTAGAAACAATATGTACTTATGCTTTATTATTTTTTCGAGCCTGCTCATTTATCAATGAATATAGTGGAGAGTGGAAAATTGAGAACTCCACTCTCCTATTGCCTCAAGGCAATAGTTCTCTTCCTCAATTAATCCATTCAAAGATTTTCCGCAGCAAAGCAGAGGAAAATCCTCCATAACTCTCAGCTCGCCATTCTCAACTCTCAACTTCTAATTGTCCATTGTCCATTGTCAACTGTCCATTGTCAATTATTTCATACTCCACATACTTTCTCCCAATTACCACCACCGTAAACTTCTTA
>JAUZPN010000139.1 GCA_030705885.1 Bacillota bacterium
GGAATTCTTTCACCTTTTTCATCAACTCTTACAATAATGAATTGACCTGGTTTTGCAGATTTTGCAACTCTTGGAGCTTCAATATCCATAAGGTAAATCTGCGGTGCAATTAATTCTTTTCTTAATATTTTAAACATATTAATCCTCCAAAATCATTTATATTTGTCCTTTATTATAACAAACATTTTAATTTAGGGCAAATAAAAAAGCCATTGAAACCAATGGCTTTTTTGAGATATACTATCCTTGGTCACAAAGTTCTACTAAATTTCTAAAAGAAGCTTCTCTCAGCTATCATTTATAAATTAAGTGAAACTAAATGTGACCTAGGAAAGTATATTATTTACTATAGTCAAAGAAACCTTTTCCAGTCTTTCTTCCAAGATATCCTGCTCTTACATACTTCTTTAAAAGTACGCTGGCTCTATATTTTGAATCTCCTGTTTCTTTATATAATACATCCATAATTGCAAGAACAATATCATTTCCAATAAAATCAGATAATGTTAATGGTCCCATTGGATGATTTGCACCTAACATCATAGCTTTATCTATGTCTGATGCTGTTGCAGTTCCTTCTGCTAATACTTCAATAGCTTCATTGATCATTGGAATCAATATTCTATTAACTACAAAGCCTGGAGCTTCTTTTACTTCAACAGGTTCTTTTCCAATTGCTGTAGAAATCTCTTTAACTTTATCAAAAGTTTCTTGAGATGTAGCAATTCCTCTAATAACTTCTACAAGCTTCATTACAGGAGCTGGATTAAAGAAATGCATTCCTATTACTTTATCAGGTCTGTTTGTTGCAGAAGCTACCTCTGTGATTGAAAGTGATGATGTATTAGAAGCCAAAATAGTTTCAGCTTTACAGATTTTATCAAGGTCTCCAAATATCTGTTTCTTAATATCCATTATTTCAACAGCTGCTTCAATTACTAAATCAGCATCAGAAGCTAAATTTAAATCTGTAGTTCCAGATAATCTTGAAAGAATTTCTTCTTTTACTTCTTCAGTAATCTTTCCTTTAGCAGTTAATTTATCTAAGTTCTTTTTTATTCCTGCAAGTCCTCTATCAACAAATTCATCTTTAATATCTCTTATTATTACTTCATATCCTTTTGTTGCAAAAGCTTGAGCTATTCCTGCTCCCATAGTTCCTGCACCAATGACAAATATTTTTCCCATAAAATTTTCCTCCTCAATTTTAATCTATATAATTAATCATTTAAAGCTTTTACTTGTGAAATCATTTCAGGAATTATCTTGCTGAAATCTCCAACTAAAGCAAGATCTGCAACCTTCATTATAGGGGCTGATTCATCTTTATTAATTGCAATTATATAATCGCTGTCCTGCATACCAGCTAAATGCTGTATTGCACCAGAAATACCACATGCAATGTATACTGTTGGTCTTACAGTCTTTCCTGTCTGGCCAACTTGATAAGCTTTATCAACCCATCCATTTTCAACTGCAGCACGAGAAGCAGCAACTGAACCGCCAAGTATGTTTGCTAATTCTTTTAATACTGTAAAGTTTTCTTTGCTTCCAACGCCTCTGCCGCCTGATACAATGATTTTAGCTTCGCTTATATCAGCAATATCCTTAACAGATTTAACTACTTTTTCTACTTTTGTTCTTATATCTGCATCATCAATCTTAACATCTACATTTATTATTTCTCCCTGTCTGTTTTCATCTTTCTTTAATTTTTCAAAAACTCCAGGTCTTACTGTAGACATTTGAGGTCTATGATCAGCACATTCAATAGTAGCCATTAAGTTACCACCAAATGCTGGTCTTGTCATCATAAGATTTCTTGTTGTATCATCAGTATCAAGTGCTGTACAATCAGCTGTAAGTCCTGTATCTAATCTTGCAGCTATTCTAGGTCCTAAATCTCTTCCTATAAATGAAGCACCAACTAATAATATTTCTGGTTTATTTTCATTAACTAAATCACATATAACTTTTGTATATCCATCTGTTGTATAATTTTTTAATAAATGATGATTTGCATAAAGAACCTTATCTGCACCAAATGCAACAACTTCTTTTGCAAGTTTATCTATATTACTGCCAAGCAAAACGGCAGTTAATTCTACGCCTAATTTATCTGCAAGCTGTCTGCCTTTTCCTAAGAGTTCAAGTGAAACCTTTTGAAGAACTCCTTCTCTCTGTTCAGCAAAAACCCACAAGCCTTTATAATCTGCTATATTCATTATAAAACCCTCCTGTATTCCTAATAAGTACTAAACAGTTATCAACTGTTCAGCCTCCTGTATTTCAAATATTCATCGTCAACTGTCAATTGTCCTAAATGTAATGTTTCTCTTTCAATTTAGCAACTGCATACTCTGCTGCTTCTTTAGCAGTTTTATTAACTAACTCTCCCTGACCTTTTGCTTCTTTAGTTGATGATTTTCTAACTTTTGTTGGAGAACCTGCAAGACCAAGTACAGATTTGTCAACATCTAAATCATTAGCAGTCCAGATTTTAACTTCCTTTTTAAAGGATTCATAAATATATTTTATGTTCATATATCTTGGTTCATTTAATTCTTTAATAGCTGTTAAAAGAACAGGAGTTTTTACTCTGATATTTTCATATCCATCTTCTAAAGCTCTTCTAACTTTAAGTTCATCACCATCAATAGTTACTTTTTCAACATAAGTTATCTGTGGTATATTAAGATGTTCTGCAATTTCTGGTCCAACTTGAGCAGTATCTCCATCTATTGCCTGTCTTCCAGCAAATACTATGTCATAAGGAAGCTTTTTAAGTGCTCCTGCTAAAGCTCTTGATGTTGCAAGAGTATCTGCTCCTGCAAAAGCTCTGTCAGTTATTAATATAGCTTCATCTGCTCCCATAGCTAATGCTTCTCTTAATGCTTTTTCTGCTTGTGGTGGTCCCATGCTGATAACAGTCACGTTTGCCCCATTCTTCTCTTTTAATTTTAATGCTTCTTCTAAAGCATTTTTATCATCTGGATTTATTATTGATGGAACTCCTTCTCTTATAAGGGTTCCTGTTTTTGGATCTATTCTAACTTCATTTGTATCTGGAACTTGTTTTAAGCAAACAACAATATTCATTATAACCCTCCTGTATTCCTTTTGAGTCAAAAAAAATTATTAATTGTTTTCCCTCTTGTATTCCTTTTAAGCCGAAAATAATTATTAATTATTTTCCCTCCTGTATTCCTGTATAATAATTACTATTTAAGTAAACTTCCTGAAATAACCATTCTCTGAACTTCTGAAGTACCTTCGTAAATTTCAGTAATCTTAGCATCTCTCATCATTCTTTCAACTGGATAATCTTTTGTATATCCATATCCGCCAAAGATTTGAACAGCTTTTGTTGTTACTTCCATTGCTGCTTCAGCAGCAAATAATTTTGCAGTAGCAGCTTCTACTGTATATGGAAGTCCTTTATCCTTATTGAAAGCAGCTTTATATACTAAAAGTTTAGCAGCTTCTACTTTTACACCCATTTCTGCAACCATCCACTGTAAACCTTGGAATGCACTTAATGGTCTTCCAAATTGTTTTCTTTCTTTCATGTATTTAATTGCTTCATCTAAAGCTCCTTCTGCAATTCCAAGTGCTTGAGCAGCTATACCTATTCTTCCGCCATCAAGAGTTTTCATTGCAATACCAAAGCCTTTTCCTTCTTGACCAACTAAATTTTCTTTTGGTATTTTAACATTTTGGAATATAAGTTCAGTAGTAGAAGATCCTCTAATTCCAAGTTTGTCTTCTACTTTACCAATTGAAAATCCTTCAAAACCTTTTTCAATGATAAAGCATGAAATACCTTTTGTTCCTTTGCTTTTATCTGTCATAGCAAATATTGTAAATACATCTGCTACTCCACCATTAGTTATAAATATTTTAGAACCATTTAATATGTAATGGTCTCCTTCAAGTACTGCAGTTGTCTGCTGTCCAGCAGCATCTGTTCCTGCATTAGGTTCAGTAAGACCAAATGCTCCGATTTTTTCACCTTTTGCAAGTGGAACTAAATATTTTTGTTTCTGTGCTTCATTACCAAATTGGTTTATAAGACCAGCACAAAGTGAGGTATGTGCAGAAAGGATAACACCTGTAGTACCACAAACCTTTGATAATTCTTCAACAGCAATAATATATGATAAATTATCTCCGCCTGCTCCACCATACTGCGCAGCAAATGGAATACCCATCATATTATACTTTGCCATTTTTTTTACGTTGTCCATAGGAAATTTTTCTGTAGCATCAACTTCAGCTGCAATTGGTTTAACTTCATTTTCAGCAAATTCTCTTACCATCTGCTTAACAAATTCTTGTTCTTTAGTCAAAGTAAAATCCATATTAAATAACCCTCCTGTATTTCTTATGTATATAGTTAAATATACTTATTTATTTTTAAATGATTTGTCTCTTCTTTCAGTAAAGGCTGTCATACCTTCTTTTTGATCTTCTGTTGAAAAACATTCGCCAAAAGCTTCTGATTCATATGAAAGAGCTGTGTCAATATCAGATTGTATTCCTCTATTAATAGCAGCTTTACATAGTTTAACTGCTATAGGAGCATTAGCCGCTATTTGATTTGCTAAAGCTTTAGCTTCATCTAATAACTTATCTGATTCTATAACTCTATTAACTAATCCAATTCTTAATGCTTCATCTGCTTTTATTATCTTTGCTGTATATATTAATTCTTTAGCCATTCCAAGTCCAACAACTCTAGTTAATCTTTGAGTTCCTCCAAAACCAGGAGTTATTCCAAGACCAACTTCAGGCTGGCCAAACTTTGCTTTTTCGCTGGCTAATCTTATATCACAAGCTAAAGATAATTCACAGCCGCCGCCTAATGCAAAACCATTTATTGCAGCAATAACTGGTTTATCTAATAGTTCTAATTTTCTGAAAACTTTATTTCCAAGAATTCCAAACTTTCTGCCTTCTACAGTTGTCATGTCTTTCATTTCAGTAATATCAGCACCTGCTACAAATGCTTTTTCTCCTGCACCTGTAAGAACAACTGCATAAATATCATCATCTTCTGCTATTTGATCAATTACAACATCAAGCTCTTTTAATGTTTCAGAATTTAATGCATTTAATGCTTTAGGTCTGTTAATCGAAACAAGTGCAATCTTTCCATCTTTCTCAAATAAAATATTATTAAATCCCATTTTAAACCTCCTAAATAACCAATTTAAAGATTTGTTAATATTATAACAAACCATAATTCATAAAATGATAGTTAAAATATTAACGTACTAGTAATAATTATATACCCTTAATACGATATTTTCAATATAAATTGATATAATTTAAACATTTTTTATGATTTGTTAATCATAATATTAATATTAATAAATACGGTACATTTCAAAAACGAATACTTTTTCTTATTTTTTTAGAATAATTTAAAAAAATATTAACTTAGCTTTGTTTATCTTTTAATAAATAACTTAATGTCATTAAGCTTTCACTAAGATGTACATTTTCTGTAGTAACATTATCTGGAACTACTAAATCAACTGGAGCAAAGTTCCAAATTCCTTTGATTCCAGATTTCACCAATGAGTCGCATACTTTTTGTGCATTTACTCTTGGTACACAAATTATACCAATATCTATTTTATTTTTAACAACATATTCTTCCATTTCGTCTATATCTCTTATTGCTATATCTCTTATTTTAATTCCTACAAGTTTAGGATTAGCATCAAAAATTGCTTCTAAAATAAAGCCTAATCTTTCAAACTTAGTATAATTTGCTATCGCTTGTCCGATGTTTCCAGCACCTATAAGTATAGTTCTATATTGTTTACTTAATCCTAAAATACTGCTTATATGATTATAAAGCTCCTTTACATTATATCCATAACCCTGCTGTCCAAAATCGCCAAAACAGTTTAAATCTTGTCTTATCTGTGAAGCTGTAAAACCTATTTTTTCGCTTAAATCTTTAGAAGAAATCCTATCTATATCATTTTTTATAAGTTCTGTTAAATATCTGTGATATTTAGGAAGCCTTTTTACTACTGCCATAGATATTTTTTTCTTATCCATAGTTTCACCTCACTATCTGCATAAAAGAATGTTAAAAAATCTACTTTTTATATTTTAACACAATTATGCAATTAACAACAGATATTTAAATCATTTTTTTAAATTATACTACAAAAAAAAATAAATCCATAGTAAAATGATATTGAAACATTTATTTATACTTTTCTCAAACATATTTAGTTCTAATTAATTTGTGAATAATAATAAGATAAAGCTTCTTTCAGAAATTTATTTGTACTTTGTGACCGAGAATAGTATATTAGTTAAGAATTGGAAGGTGTTGCTAAATGATTGTTTTAAGCTGTAAAGATTTAAGTAAATCTTATGGAATTGATACTATATTAAAAAATATAACTTTTAATATAAATGAAGGTGAAAAAGCAGGACTTATTGGTGCTAATGGTGCTGGTAAAAGTACTCTGTTTAAAATTCTCACATCTCAACTTTCCCATGATAATGGTGATTTTTTTGTTGAAAAAAGTATGAAGGTAGGTTATTTATCTCAAAATTTATCTTTAGACAGTTCAAAGAGTATTTATGATGAGATGCTGTCTGTATTTCAAGACCTCATAAACCTTGAAAACAAAATAAAAAATTTGGAAGAAAAGATGAATGAGCCTTATGATCCTTCAAAGGAAGAATATCACAATAAGCTGTTTTCTGATTACACTTTAGCATCTGAGCTATATACAAACAGGGGCGGATATACTTATAAAGGTGAAATAAATAAAGTCCTTAAGGGACTTGGGTTTGAGGAAAAAGACTATAATATTACTATTAATATATTAAGCGGTGGTCAGAAAACAAGAGCTGCTCTTTGTAAACTCCTGCTGGCAAGCCCTGATATTCTTTTATTAGATGAGCCTACAAACCATCTTGACTTAAAAGCTATTGAATGGCTTGAGGAATATCTTAAAAATTATAAACATACTGTTATATTAATTTCCCATGATAGATTTTTTCTTGATTCTATTACTGATAGAACATTAGAGCTAGTTAATGGTAAAATTGAATCTTATAATGGTAACTATACAAAACATATTGAACTTAGGAAGAAAAAATACGAAGCAGATCTTAAAGCCTATACAATTCAGCAATCTGAAATCAAAAGGCAGGAGGAAATTATTGAAAGATTTCGTTCTTTTAACAGAGAAAAAAGCATTAAGGCTGCAGAGAGCCGAGAAAAAGCTCTTTCAAAGGTTGAAAGGCTTGATACTCCAGAAAAAGAACAAAGAGCTTCCAAAGTTAAATTTGAAACCATTATAAAAAGTGGTAATGATGTACTTCATATAGAAAACTTATCAAAACATTTTGA
>JAUZPN010000014.1 GCA_030705885.1 Bacillota bacterium
CTTTACAATATCAGATCCAGTTTTTCCTCTTAAATTTTCTTCAAATGCTGATTCTAATCCTGCAGTACCTACATATTCATAGGATGTATCATATCCCTTCATTGCATACTTATCTTTATTATCAAATGAAATTTTAGATATATATCCTAAAAATGATGAACCAAGCTCTCCATTAGGATACACTCTAACTGGATTATTCTGTACACTAATACCTGGTATATCATTATACTTCTGTTCTATTATAAATGATGTTTCTTTTTTAATGTTATCAGCTATGAACACAGGTTTATAACTTGAAAATCTCTGAAGATATAATTCATCCTTTACAATCATAAGACGTCTTTGTTCTTCAATTGAATAACTCATTTTATCTGCACCACATTCATGAGATATCTGAGCTTTTATATTATTTTTATCACTAGTGGTTTTTGCTTTATAATAATTGTTTAATAATTTTATGAGATTCTCTTTGGAACTTGGTTTATATCTCTCCATTATTTTACTTAATGCATCATCATGGTTAGTTTTGTAATATGCAACCAAATTCATTAAATCTCCTTCTGGTGTTAAATCATATTTTTCTACTAAATAATTAAAAGTTTCTTCTGGAGTTATTTTTAAAAGCTCTGCATTAAGTTTATTCTGCTGCTCTACACTTAAATTATTTAATGCAGGTTTATTTTTAACTTTTTTATACATTTTGTCATATACTACTTGATCAAATCCTCTATCTTTTTTAAATCTAATTTCATCTGTTCCATCTGTATTTTTAAATTCAAATCTGATTGGGTTAATTTTAAGTTCAAAATCATCTTTAATACTTTCACCATTATCATCAAGAATCTTAAATACATTTTTCATTATAGGTACAAAATCGTATTTATTGCTATCAGTTTCAGTATAAGTCAGCATATAGCTTTGTTTTTCAGTTGCAAGAATCTGGCCACTGCTGTCTACAATGTTGCCCCTTGGAGCAAAACTCTGCAATTCAGCAACTGAATTTTTACTAGCCTGCTGTGCATAATCATCTGCCAAAACGACTTGCATTATAACAAGTCTATACAAAATTATAGAAAACATTAAAAACATTGCAATTGTTAGGGTTGTATATCTATTAAATGATTTTTGCTTTTTATTCAATTATATTCACCTCAAAATTTCCACTGTTTAACCATAAACCGTTTTTCACAAAGTTTATATATCTTTTTATACATTATTATAGAAATAATCATACTATACATACTATTAAAAATTACATCTTCAATATGTGTTTTTTGCTTTAGAAGATATAATAAGCAAAAAACTATAACTCCTTTAACAAAAGACAATAAAAAAGTTGACAAGACAGGCATTAATAATTTTTCTTTTCTAATACTTTTTCCAAAAATACCTGCAGCAACACACATCAACATATTAGTAAAAATATTAATACCAAATGCATTAGTAAAGTATAAATCCTGCATTGCACCAGTTAAAATACCAAAAAAAATACCTTCTTCAGGACCATTTATTATAGAAAGACTGATAGCGAAAATAAACAGTAAATTTGGGTAATAACCTCTAATTGAAATAAATGGCATTACTGAATTATCTATTATTAAAAATAATAAACTTAATAAGACAATAACTAATATTCTCTTCATTTTATTTCACCACTATATGAAACAGCATCAGGATCTTTTGGAACAATTACCATAAACTCCTGTAATTTGTTAAAATCTACAGCTGGACTGATAATTGCATCTGTTTCTAAATTAATATTATCAACTGTAACACTAGTTACTGTTCCTATTTTAATACCTCTAGGATAACAGTTTCCTAATCCTGAAGTTAAAATTAAATTGTCTTTTTTAATAGTAGAATCTAATTGAAGATGATATATTTTAGCCATTGAATTTCCTTTTTCATCTCTATACCCTTTAACTATTCCATCACTATCTAAAGTATCTTTAACCATAGCTGCAACTTGAATATTTTCATTTGAAAGAGTTTGGACAACTGCAGAATTATTAGAAACAGCAGTAACCTGACCTACTAAACCACTGTCATTAACAGCAATCATTCCTTTCTTTAATCCATCCTTAGAACCCTTGTCAATTTCAAATCCATTAATAACGCTGCCGCCAATACGGCCTATAATATGACATCCTATAAAATTAAAATCATTATTATTATTCTTAAAATTTTCTTCTTTATATAGTCTGTCTCTTTCATCCTTTATTGATTGATAATCTATAAGTTCATTTTTTAATTTATCATTTTCTTTTTTAAGCTGCTCATTTTCTTTTTTAACCTTAGAAAAGCTGAAAATAAATTCACCATATTCTCTTGTCTTAGAACCAATACCATAAAACACACCTTGGATAGAATTAATCGGGACCTTAATACTATCTTCAATTGCAGAAACATTTCTTCTTTGAGAACTGTAACCAATTAAGGCTAAAAAGCCAACTGACAGTACACAAATTGTTACTGCCAGTTTATTTTTAGAAAACATATATTATTTTGATTCCCTATCTAATTGATCAAGATATTTTCCCGCTCCGATAGCCACACAATCAAGTGGTGATTCTGCAATATGCACAGGCATATGTGTTTCATGATTTATCAAGCTGTCAATTCCTCGTAACAGTGCGCCTCCCCCTGCAAGCATTATTCCTTTTTCCATAATATCTGAAGCTAATTCAGGAGGAGTTTTCTCTAAGGTGGTTTTAATAGCATCTATAATAGCAGAAACTGGTTCTTTTAGTGCCTCTCTTATTTCTTCTTCTTTTATTGTTATTGTTTTTGGAAGTCCTGATATTAAATCTCTTCCTTTGATTTCCATGCTTTTTTTATCTTCATTCGGAAATGCTGAACCAATTTCAATTTTAATATTTTCAGCAGTTCTTTCTCCAATTAATAAATTATATTCTTTTTTAATATAATTTATTATAGATCTATCAAGTTCATCTCCAGCTATTCTAAGTGATTTGCTTGTTACTATACCTCCAAGAGAAACTACCGCAATCTCTGATGTTCCTCCACCTATATCAACAATCATGCTTCCAGTTGGCTCAGCAACAGGAAGACCAGCACCTATTGCAGCTGCCATTGGTTCTTCCATAAGGCTTACTTCTCTAGCTCCTGCTTGTTTTGTTGCATCTTCTAATGCCCTTTTTTCAACTGCAGTAACACCTGATGGAAAACAGATTACTATTTTAGGATTTGTAAAAACATTTCTGCCATTAACCTTATCAATAAATTTCTTTATCATAGTCTGTGTAACATCAAAATCTGCAATTACACCATCCTTTAATGGTCTTATTGCACCAATATTTCCTGGAGTTCTACCTATCATCTGCTTTGCTTCAATTCCAACTGCTAATACTTTTTTTAAATCATTGTCCTTTATAGCAACAACTGATGGTTCTCTTAATACTATACCTTTACCTTTTACATATATTAAAGTATTGGCTGTACCTAAATCAATACCCATATTTTTTGACATACCGAAAAAACCCATTAAAATTAACTCCCTTCATCTATGTAAACTTAATGTAAACAAAATTTTTTATATTGCGTTCTTTTCCTTTAAACTTATAAAACTTCCATTACCAATAATTAAATGATCTAATAACTCTATACCTATTAATTTACCACATTCCTTTATTCTATTAGTAATATTAATGTCTTCATTACTTGGTGAAGGATCACCCGATGGATGATTATGGCAAATTATAATTGATGCACAGCTTTTTTTTATGGCTTCACAAAAAACTTCTCTAGGATGAACTATAGAAGAGTTTAATGTTCCTAAAGAAACATTATTATATCCAATAACAATATTTTTAGTATTAAGCATTAATACCTTCAAACATTCCTGCTTTAAATGTCTCATTTCCTCCATAACTAAATCTGCTGCATCTTTTGGTGAACTGATTTTATATTCTTCACCAGACTTAAAAGACTTTAGTCTTTTAGACAATTCTCCTAGGGCTAATAATTGAGACGCTTTGGCCTTACCAATTCCTTTTAATTTCATAAATTCATCTGCATTTGAATTAAGTAATCCATTAATACCGCCATTCTGATTCAGAATTCTGTTACATAAACCAAGAATATCTTCATTTTTGCAGCCAGTTCTTAAAATTATAGCTAAAAGCTCACTATTCGACAAAACTTCAGCTCCATATCTTAGTAACCTTTCCCTTGGTCTTTCATTTTTAGGTAAATCATTGACTTTAATAACCTTCTCCATTAAATAAATCTACTCCTCTGTCAGATTTACCCCCATCCATTTAAGTGCATAAAATATTTTATTTAGCGGAAGACCTACAATATTATAATAGCATCCATTTATTTTTTCAACGAAAAGTCCACCTTTTCCTTGAATTCCATATGAGCCTGCTTTATCCATAGGCTCACCACTTTTAACATATTCTTCTATTTCATTATCATTTAACTCAGAAAACTTAACCTCTGTGCAAGCAAAATCTTGAATTTTTTTAAGCTGTGGCATTTCTATTAAAGAAAAACCAGTATAAACATAATGATATCTGCCATTTAATAATTTCAGAGTTTTAATTGCATCTTCAGCATCCTTAGGTTTTCCAATTACTTTATCATCAACAGCTACAACAGTATCTGCTGCAATTATAATAAGTCTGTCAGAATCGCTCTGATTTTTTAACTTATTTGCTACCTCCATAGCCTTCCCCATAGAAAGTTCCTTTACATAATCTCCGACATTTCCATTAAAATCTATTTTATTTTCATTGAAATCACTTACAATAACCTCAAAATTATTAATTATTTTTTTTAATAATTCTTGTCTTCGTATAGATGCAGATGCTAAAACAAACTTCATATTATTTCACTCCTGAGATATATACTAATTATTAAGAAACTCTTCTACAAAATATTATTGCCAATATAATGCAAATTATAGCTATTATGTTAAAATTAATGTTAATTCCAAAAGTTAAACTTATTATTTTAAAATCCAGTATAAGTGGTTTTGAAGTTCCAATAGAAAATGTACTTTTTAAAAAACTTAAATCTGAAAATTTATTTCCAATTAAATTTCCAGCAATATTACCACCTATAGCACTTATAGAAACAATAAAAATAAATAAACCATTTTTTTTAATTGAACCACTCAATCAATATCCCTGCCTTAAAACATTAACTTATACTATCCTCAGTCACAAAGTTCCAATAAATTTCTAAATGAAGCTTCTTCTCACTATCATTCACAAATTAATTGAAACTAAATGTGACGAGGAAAGTATATATATTGTACATTATAAAATATTTCAAATTTGTACATCTTATTTAGTTTATCATTTAATAAATGTTTAAACAAGTATAAAATAACTATAAGTACGAAAAATTTTTGTAAACAATATTTAAAAAAGCATCTTTAGTTTTAAGATGCTTTTTCTTTTAATTTTCCTATAATATTATATAAGTACAAATAATTTTCTGATGCTTTATCTTTATGAATTTCTGATGGCATATTATTTACATATTTTCTTATATCATTAAATATTCCTATATTTTTACTGCTTTGTGATGGATTTTTAAGAGATGCACAGTAGCCTTTAAATTTATCTGTTTTAACTGCTGATACATCTTTCTCATTTAAAGCATTCAATACTTGAATGTTTCCATCAATAATATTAATTATTTCTTCATCACAAGGTTCAGATTTTTTAATTGCTATATTAATTTTGGTATTGTCAATTTTTTTATCAGAAAGAGTTTTTACGATATTATCTGCATCTGATGTTTTATATATACCAAGTAACACTTTGGTTTTATTATCCTCCGTAATACTGAATGGATTACCATATGGTTTTAAAATATTAATTGTATCATCCACATTTTCTTTTTTTGTAAAAACACCACCTTGTATTATTACAAATTTGATATCATCTTTATTTACCGTTGAAACGCTGCCACTGCTCTCATTTATACTAGTTTGTGATTTGCTTTTAAGTGTAAGATTTGCAATTACAGAAGCAATCAAAAAGGCAGCAGCTAAAATTATAATGATAATGGATATAAAAAGAAAGCTTTCATTTTTTCTTCTTTTTACATCATAACGTGTGTATTTCATTTTTCTTCACCTCCAAATTTGGAATTGTATATGATTAATAATATTCGGATTTTTTTGTTTTATGATAAAAAAATGCAACAGATGGGGGGATTAATTGACAATGGACAATGGACAATTGTTGGAATTGGGGGATTGAAAAAGGCCAGCAATAGATTGCTGGCTTTTTACTTTATTTTTCATTCTTTGTTCTTTATTTTATTATTCTTTACCTTATCATTCTTCTAGCACCAGCATATCTGGCTGAGTAATATCCATCTGATAAGCTGCTTACTATTACTCCTGAATTTGAATTTGCAGCATGTATGAAGTTTCCATCACCTATGTATATTCCTACGTGAGAAATAGAACCATATGTATTAAAAAACACTAAATCCCCTGGAGCCAAATTTCCTCTAGAAACTGGTTGTCCTTCACCAAATTGAGATCCTGTATAATGATCAAGACCGATACCAAAAGCTGAATAAACATACATAGTGAAACCTGAACAATCAAAAGCTCTTGGTCCTGCAGCACCCCAAACATATGGTGAACCAAGATATTTAAAGGCATAACTAACAACCTTAGTTCCACTTCCAGATGATGCAGTATCTGCACCTAATGATAAATTTTCAGAACCGCCTCTGTTAGTTTTAGATGAAACGTCATTATCACTATTACTTCCTGCATTACTACCTGATTGCACAGTTTTTACTGGTGCCTTAACAACTTTATTAGATTTATAATCAGTTGAATGAACCATCACACCCTGCTTATTTGAAATAAATGCATCTGCTTTTGCAATATGTGGTTTTACATTAAAAGATAATGCTGTTATAAAAAGAATAAAAAGTACTGTAAATGTTTTCATTTTAAATATCTTCATACACATCTCCTTAAATTAACGAAAATTGCTCACTGAATGGATAAAGAATTGAATTTACCTATCACATTTAAGACCAGTATCACAACTACGGATAAAATGCATTTTAAGCATTTTTAAAGAAAAGTCACAATTCTATATAAGTCAAATTGCAGCATATAGCGACTAAACAATATTAATTATAAATAAATATACATAAAAAGTCAACTTTTTTTCAAAATATTCATTTATATACTTTCCTAGGTCACAAAGTTCCAATAAATTTCTAAAAAAAGCTTCTCTCCGCTATCATTTATAAATTAAGTGGAACTAAATGTGTCCGAGGAAAGTATAATTAATATTTAAACAATTTCTTATATCTTTTTTAAGATCAACATATCAATATAATTATCATCAACATTGAAAAAATCCTTTGAAACTCTTTGAAGTTTAAATTTATTTCTCTCCCAAAATTTTAATTCTCTAGGGTTGTCATTAGAAATAATTGTGAATAAAGTGCTGATTCCATAGATTTTATTAAAATATCTCTCTATTTCGCTCAATATCCTGCTGCCTATATTTTGAGATCTTAAGTCACTGTCTATAACAAAACACCATATCCAAACTTCAATTGAACTTTTAAATTCAATCCTGCCCTTAAGAATTCCAATTAGATTTCTTGATTTTTTGATTTTAAGAAAGAACTCACCTTCACTAACATAATACTCTAAAAATCTTTCATTTATTTCCTTTACTTTCAACGTCCTGTTTGAATAATTTGCATTTTGAGAATTTATCCATTCTTCTATAGCAATAATATCTTTTTTTTCAATACTTGTAATTGTTATATCATCAAAATTAATTGTAATGTCAAACATAAATTCTCCTCTTCTCTTTTTGTTATAACTTCTATGATATTAAATTCTACATTCAATTGAAAAAATCCTTTATTTATAATTAATTTTTATTTTTTTGTTTCATATTTTATTATTTGTGCTAAAATAGTATATAATCGTAATTCTATGAAATACGATAAAATTTTTTTATAATTAGGGGGCTTTATCGTGAGCAAAGATTTAAATATTGATTGGAGCAATTTAGGATTCAGTTATATTAAAACTGATTACCGTTACATATCTCATTGGAAAGATGGTAAGTGGGATGATGGTATATTAACTCAAGATAATATGGTTACAATTAGCGAAGCATCTACATCACTTCACTATGGTCAAGAATGCTTTGAAGGCTTAAAGGCTTATAGAAGAAAAGATGGTAAAATTCAGCTGTTTAGACCTGATCAAAATGCAAATCGTATGGCAAATACATGTAAGCGTATATTAATGCCTGAAGTACCTGTTGAAAAATTTATTGATGCATGCAAACAAGTTGTAAAAGCAAATGAAGCTTATGTAGCTCCATATGGAACAGGTGCAACACTATATTTAAGACCATATGTAATAGGAGTTGGCAATAATATTGGTGTAAAAGCTGCTCCAGAATATATATTTTCTGTATTCTGTGTGCCAGTTGGTCCATACTTCAAAGGTGGAATGACACCTGTTAATTTTGTAGTATCTGATTATGACAGAGCTGCACCAAATGGTACTGGAAACATTAAGGTTGGAGGAAACTATGCAGCCAGCTTATTACCTCATGAAATAGCTGCAAAACAAAATTTTGCTGATTGTATTTACCTAGATCCTGCAACACATACTAAAATAGATGAAGTTGGTTCTGCAAACTTTATTGGTATTACTAAAGATAATAAAGTTATAACTCCAAAATCTCCTTCTATTCTTCCTAGTATAACTAGACGTTCATTAATACACTTAGCTAAAGAATATCTTCACCTTGAAACTGAAGAAAGGGAAGTTTTCATTGATAATTTAGATGAATTTAAAGAAGCTGGCGCTTGCGGTACTGCAGCAGTCATCAGTCCTATTGGAGGCATTCAATACAAAGATAAATTTCATGTTTTCTACAGTGAAACTCAAGCTGGTCCTATTATTAAAGAACTTTATGAAACATTAATCGGCATTCAATTTGGAGATATTAAAGCTCCTGAAGGATGGATTTATGAAATCTAAAGTTAAGATTTGAAAGCTATTATGGATTTTCTGAGAATATACCGCAGAAAATCCATAATAGCTTTAATTTTTTTAGTTTTAAACACTTATATAATATACTTTCCACACACAGTTCCAACAAATTTATAAAGAACAATTAATGATAATTTTATTTCTATCAATTAGAAAATATAAATTTATAATATTTTTTTCAATTTTTATTGCCAAAATGATAGAAAATGTACTATACTAATTCTTAGTATACCTTTTGATTAATTATAAATTTTAAATAAAAGTATCTTAGGAAGTGAAACAAATGGATTTATCATTAAATGAAAAAATTAAAAAACTAAAAGAAGAAAAAAATGCCATAATTGTAGCACACTATTATCAGAGAGATGAGGTGCAGGCTGTTGCAGATGCAGTTGGCGATTCCTACTACTTAAGTAAGATTGCTAAGGACTGTAGTGAACAAGTAATTGTTTTTTGCGGAGTTAAATTTATGGCTGAAAGTGCAAAAATTCTCTCACCAGAAAAAACAGTTCTTCTTCCTTCATTAGATGCTGGCTGTCCTATGGCAGATATGGCTGAAGCTGAAGAT
The DNA here is from genome assembly GCA_030705885.1 of Bacillota bacterium. Taxonomy (GTDB): domain Bacteria; phylum Bacillota; class Clostridia; order Clostridiales; family Clostridiaceae; genus JAUZPN01. The sequence continues at coordinate 9,609 of JAUZPN010000014.1, forward strand.
GTACTTAAATTAAAATCAAAATATCCTAATGCAAAAGTTGTATGTTACATTAACTCATCTGCAGAGGTAAAAGCTGTTTCTGATGTCTGTTGTACTTCCTCTAATGCTATAAAAATAGTATCTAGTCTGCCTGATAAAGATATAATATTTATACCAGACAAAAATTTAGGTGCTTATGTTCAGGAGCAGCTTCCTGATAAAAACATAATTTTATGGAATGGATTCTGCATAACACATAAAAAAGTATCTGCTGCAGAAGTATTAAAATCCAAAGAAGTACACAAAGACATAAAAGTTCTTGTACATCCTGAATGTGAAAAAGAAGTTAGAGATTTAGCAGACTTTTTAGGAAGTACTGGAGAAATAATTACATATGTTAATAAAAGTTCAGATAAAAAATTCCTTATAGTTACTGAAGAAGGAGTTTTATATGAATTAAAAAACAAAAACACAGACAAACAATTCTTTACACCTTATGGTTCTATGTGCTGTGTTAACATGAAAAAAACTAGATTAGAGGATGTATATGACAGCCTGCACAATATGCAGTATGAAATCAACCTTGATGAAGAAATAAGAACTAAAGCATACAATTCTCTAATGAATATGCACAAACTTGGGAGATGATAATATGGATATTTCTACAGATGTGCTTATTATAGGCACAGGTGTTTCAGGTCTATATTTTGCTTTAAACCTTAATAGTAATTTAAAAGTAACTGTAATAACAAAATCTAATATTAGAGATTGTAATAGTTACTTAGCTCAAGGTGGAATATCCGTTGCCAGAAACAAAGAAGATATTGATGTTTTTATTGAAGATACATTAAAAGCTGGAAGATATAAAAATAAGCGCTCTTCTGTTAAAATACTAGCTGAAGAATCCCTTAAAAATATAAAAGTTCTCCAGAATTATAATGTTGATTTTAATATGGATGATGGACATTTTAATTATACTCGTGAAGGTGCACACAGTATCAAAAGAATTGTTCATTGTGATGATGAAACAGGAAAACAAGTTACTGAAACATTAATTCAAGAAGTTAAAAAAAGAAAGAACATTACAGTAATTGAAAATGCATATTTAGCTGATATAATCTGCAAAGATAATAAATGCTATGGAGGTATTGTTCTAAGAGAAGGTGTTCAGACAAATATCTTTTCTAAATTTACTGTCCTTGCCAGCGGAGGTATAGGAGGCTTATTTAAGAATTCAACAAACCAAAGAACAATAACTGGTAATGGTATTGCTATTGCAATTAAAAACAATATAAAAATAGAACATCTTGATTATATTCAAATTCATCCGACTTCACTATATGAAAAAGAAAAAAACGAAAGAAAAATGCTGATTTCAGAATCTTTAAGAGGTGAAGGAGGCAAACTTTATAACATAAATGGAGAAAGCTTTATAGATGAGCTTTTGCCAAGAGATGTAGTATCTAAAGCAATTTTTGAAGAGGAAAAGAAAACTAACTCTCCATTTGTTTATTTAGATATATCAAATAAACCAGATAATTATTTAAAAGAGAGATTCCCTTTCATTTATTCTGAGTGTCTTAAAAGAGATATTGATATAACAAAAGATAAAATACCTGTTACACCTGCTCAGCACTATTTTATGGGTGGAATAGGTGTAGATGAGTATTCACGTACTTCAATGGAAAATTTATTTGCCTGTGGTGAAGTAAGCTGTACTGGTGTACATGGTGCAAACAGACTTGCAAGCAATTCACTTCTTGAAGCACTTGTATTTCCTGCAAGGGCTGCAAAAATAATAAATGAAAATATTGATAAAATGAAATTAAGCATATTTGATGTTCCTATTCTTACTAAAACCAAAGAAGATATAGAAATAGAAAATAAAAAGCTTGTTATTAATAAACTTAATAATATTGCGGAGGATTCAGAATATGAATTGGTTGATTGTTGATAACTTTATAAAAAGTGCATTATGTGAAGATATGCCTGATGATGATATTACCACTAATTGCACTATCCCTAAATCTTCATGCTCTACTGTAGATTTAATTGTAAAAGAAGATGGAATAATTGCTGGTCTTGATGTATTTAAAAGAGTATTTTTTCTGCTTGGTGATGTAGAAGTTGAATTCTTTGTTTCTGATGGCACTAGTGTAAAAAACGGTCAAATTATAGGCAAACTTACTGGAAACACTCGTAACATTTTAAGCGGAGAAAGAACTGCTCTAAATTATCTTCAAAGAATGAGCGGCATTGCAACCCTTACAAGTAAATTTACAGAGAAACTTGCAGGTACAAATACTAAGCTTCTTGATACAAGAAAAACTACTCCAAATATGCGCATTTTTGAAAAATATGCAGTTAAATCAGGCGGCGGCTGTAATCATAGGTTTAATTTATCAGATGGTGTACTATTAAAAGATAATCATATTAGTGCAGCCGGTGGTGTTAAAGAAGCAATTCAAACAGTTAGAAAAAATGTTTCTTTTGTAAGGAAAATAGAAGTGGAAGTAGAAAACTTTTCACAGCTTAATGAAGCATTAGAAGCAAAGGCAGATATTATAATGCTTGATAATATGAGCATAGAAAATATGAAAAAAGCTGTACAGCTTATTAATAAAAAAGCACTAATAGAAGCTTCAGGAAATATCACTCTTAATAATATTGCTGAAGTTGCCAAAACAGGTGTTGATTTTATTTCAACTGGAGCTGTAACTCATTCATATAAAGTACTAGATTTAAGCATGAAAAATTTAAAAAATATAGACAGCATCTAAAGATACTGCCTATATTTTTTAATATTATTTTACTGATCTTGGACAATACTTATATAACAAATCAAGAATCTTTTCGTCTGGTAAAAATCTTAGCTGAAACCTATCTTTTCTGCCTGTTACCATTGCAATATACGCTTTTTCCTCTTTATCTTTTGGTACAGCATTTATAATCTTACTTGGTTTCCCTGAAAAATCCTTTACATAGTTACTATCCTCTAATGCTAAAAGTTCAATTTCCTTAACATTAAAACTAACAACTGTCTTTCTTTTACTCATTTCAAAGATTTTATCAATATCCATTTCACCATCTATCAAAATGTATTCATATTCGACATACAAATGCCTTTTATAAATAAATAGTGCTACTCCAATAACAATCAAAAGTATACTTAGCGGCGGCTGTTGATAAAACATAAGAAACCCTATTCCTGCAATACCAAAAGATGCATATTTTACTGCATTATATACTGAAGATTTATCTGTTTTAATAAGTTGTTCATGTGAATTTTCTTCCAATCTAATTCCCCTCTCATTATATCTTCCTAGGTCACATTTAGTTTTAATTATACTTTTCTTGTCATATTTAGTTTCAATTAATTTATAAATGATGGTATAGAGAAGCTTCTTTTAGAAATTTAGTGGAACTTTGTGACTGAAGATAGTATAGCTATAAAATAACCTTCTTTATTTTCATTATTATATCATACTATTTTATAATACAAAATAATAAATATAAAAGTTTACATAAAGTTTTATATTTATATTGCTAATATATTTTTTATGTGATATATATTAATTAAAAACTAAATTAGGAATGTGATACTATGAATGAAATGGAAATTAAAATAATAAATATTAATCTAGATGATATAAAAGAAAAAATGAATACTATTGGTGCTCCAAAGGTAAAATCAGAGAATCAAATAAATAAAATCTTTGATTTTCCTGACAAACGTCTTCTAAAAAATAAAGGCTATGCAAGAATAAGAATAGTTCAGGATATGCTGCACAATACTACTATCTATTATATGACAACAAAAAAAATGCTTAGTCAGGAAAAATATAAAGTTATGGATGAATGTGAAACAGAAATAAAAGATGGAGAGCAGGGAGAAAATATTTTTAAAGCATTAGGCCTAGAACTATTACGTTCTATTCAAAAATACAGAGAAAGCTATCAATATAAAAACACATTAATAGAAATTGATATAAACGAAAAAAGTTTTTGCCCTTTTCCATACCTTGAAATCGAATCTGAAGATGAAAATGAACTTCAAGAGGTTGTTAAACTTTTAGGATATACTATGGAAGATACTACTTCAAAAACTATACATGAAATACTTAATGAGAACTCTTAGTTATACTTTACTCGGTCACATTTAGTCCTAAAATATTATTAAAATATCAATTTTCCTCTTGACACTTTTTAAATTTATGTTATAATATTCCTTGTTGCTAATGCCCAATAGCCAAATGGTAAGGCACCTGCCTCTGGAGCAGGCACTGTGTTGGTTCGAGTCCAGCTTGGGCAGCTAAATAAAAAACCTTGAATAATTCAAGGTTTTTTGTTCTTTATTCTACTAATTTAGTATCATTGTTAAACTTTGGTGTTTTTTCACTAAATGCTATTTTTAAAAATACAGGTGTTATTAATGTTGTCATAACTACAACTATAAGTGTTGGAATTGAAAGTTTATCTGATATTATACCACTTTGAAGTCCTAAGCTTGTAGTAATTATTGCAACCTCTCCTCTAGATATCATTCCTACTCCAATTTGAACAGATTCTTTTGTTTTCATACCATAAAGTTTTGCTACAAGTCCACATCCTATTATTTTGCCAAGTACAGCTACAATAAGCATAACTATTGTTAAAACCAATATACTTGAATTAACACTGCGAAAGTTTGTTACAAGGCCAACACTAGCAAAAAATATAGGTGATAGAAAATTCTCAGATATACTTTTAAGTTCTTTACTTATATAATCATTATGAGTAACAGGAGATAGTATTAGCCCAAAAACATATGCACCGGTAATTGCTGCTATTCCAAGGCTTTCTGCTGCAAATGCAAATATGAGTACTAAAGCTAAAGAATAAATTATAAGATTTTGATGCTTTCCTTTTTTAGTTGTAAATTTATCAATAAATTTTGGCATAAATAAAATAAGCAGTAAAGCTCCAATACAAAAAAGTAATACCTTAATAGATACTAGTAATAATGAAGATCCTACATTTCCTCCACTTTTAGCTGATTGTGCTATACTTAACACAAAAGACACTATTAACAGGCCTATAACATCATCAATTACTGCTGCTCCCAATATATTGATTCCTGCTTTTGTATTCAGCTTTCCAATCTCATTTAAAGTTTGAACAGAAATAGTAACACTTGTAGCAGTTAATATTACACCTATAAACAAATTTTCATAAAAATTATTAAAAAATGCATATGCGGTTAATGTTCCAAATATGAGTGGTACAATTACCCCTCCTGCAGCTATTAGTAAAGATGACAAGCCAGCTTTCTTAAGCTCTTCTAAATCAGTTTCTATTCCTGCTATAAACATAAGCAGCACTACACCAAGATCAGATAATAATTTTAAATCATTATTATATTTTACAATATTAAAACAAGATGGGCCTATTATAACTCCAGCTACAAGTGCACCTAATACTTGAGGCATTTTAATTTTTTTGCTTAGTGTTCCTCCTATATTAGTAACTACAAGTATAATTGCAATACTTAAAAATATATTATACACAAATCATCCCTCCCATTTAAAATAATTATTAAAATATAAGAGCATGTGTTTATCTCACATGCCCTTATTTGTATTCTCTCTATACTTTATTACCTAACATATATTTTACTGTTTTATTTGCCGTCTGAGCTATTATTAATAGCAAAATCAGCATATGCACCGATACCCATTTCTGGAATATCAAGTCCTTGTAATTCAACTTCAGGTGAAACTCTGATACCCATTATCTTATCTAGTATTTTATAGAATAAAAATGATGAACCAAAGCCCCATACAATAAGTACTAATACAACTATAAGCTGAGCAACAAGCTGGCCTGGATCTCCAAAGAATAAACCTTTTACTCCTCCAGATACTCCATTAAGTCCATTACCATAAGTTCCATCTGCAAACAATCCAAGAGATATTACTCCCCAAACACCATTTACACCATGTACTGCAATTGCACCAACTGGATCATCTACCTTTAATTTTTTATCTATAAATTCTACTGCAAAACAAACTAGGAATCCAGCTATTATAGCTATTATACAAGCTGATATACTGCTTACAAAAGCACAAGGTGCTGTTATTGCAACAAGTCCTGCTAAACATCCATTAATAGTCATTGAAGGATCTGGTTTTCCATATCTTGCCCACATATACATCATAGCTACAAAGCCGCCAACTGCACCAGCTAACATTGTATTTGTCATAACTACAGATAATCTAAAATCTGTACCACTCATCGTACTTCCTGCATTAAATGCAAACCAGCAGAAGAATAAAAGGATTGTTCCTATAATTGCCATACAAAGGTCATGTCCAGGAAAAGCTACTGAGGTACCATCTTTTTTATACTTACCAATTCTTGGTCCAATTACTATAGCACTTGCAAATGCCATCATACCTCCCATTGCATGAACTACTGCTGAACCTGCAAAATCAACACCGCCATGTCCTAATCCGAACTTAGCACCAAGCTGTGAAAGCCATCCGCCTCCCCACATCCAGTTACCAAATAGAGGATAATAAATCATTGATACAAAGAATGAACCTACAACTATAGCTGAATACTTAACTCTTTCTGCCACAGCTCCTGTTGGAATAGTACAAGTTGTATCCATAAACACCATTTGGAAGAAGAATAGAAGATAAACACCTGTATCATATGTTCCGCCAGAAGTTAAGAAAAATCCCTTTGTTCCTAGTATTCCAAGCCCTCCAATAGTAATTTCATGGTTCAGAGTTGAAGTACCAGATCCAAGCAACGGCCAGCTTCCTACGCCGCCAAACTGTAAAGCAAATCCGCAAATATAATAACCAATTGCACCTACTAAGAATACCATAAAGTTCATAGCCATAGTATGCATAGCATTTTTAGCTCTTACAAAACCTGTTTCTACCATTGCAAAACCTGCTTGAAAGAAGAATACCAGCATAGCAGTCATAGCAACCCATACATAATTTACACCCAGCCTATTACTTGCTACCTGAGCATTTATCTCATCTTGAGTTGGTTTCCCAGCTTCCTTAGCTGGAATGTCGCTAACTGAAGTTATATTAGTTCCTGCTGGATCGCCTACAGGTGCTGGTGCATCATCAGCAAAAGCAAAAATTGAAAATACATTTAGTAATGCTGTTACTAATAATAAAATAATTGAACCTCTTACCATCTTTTTCATTTAAATCCCCCCAAATACTAATTAATTTTTTATTATATTTTACTTTGCATATTTAAACTTTCTTTTTCCTTTGCCATTAACTTTTTTTATTGACTTAAAATTATTCCATGAAAACACAATATCATCACTGCTTATTTCTTTTTTTAGTTTTAAAAGAGCTGAAAAATTTTTAATTCCAAAATAAAGTACAAGCAATGCTAAAATAAAACCTGGGACATTTGTATTTAATATTTTAAATGATAATTTAAAATAAAAACTATATATACCGAAAAATATACTTAATAAAACAATTAAAGAATTAATTGATCCTAAAATAAATATAGATAACTTTTTATTCATAACTGCCTCCTATTCATCTTTATTTTTTATCATTTTTACAGTTTTTCTGATTTTACTAAAATATTGGTGTATAATATTAACTTTTTATTTAACTTTTATAGCTTGATCTCCATTTTCACCAGTTCTAATTCTAATTGCATCTTCAACATTAAAAATAAAAATCTTACCATCACCAATATTTCCAGTAACTAATGAATCTCTTACTGATTTCAAAACTTTTTCTAAATCAGAATCACTTATTACTATTTCTACTTTAATTTTATGAAGCAAATTAATAGTTACTTCTGTACCTCTATAAAATTCTGTCCTTCCTTTCTGATTGCCACATCCCATAACAGTAGAAACTGTCATTCCATTAATACCAATGTCATTTAATGTCTTCTTAAGTTCTTCTAATTTCTCAGACCTGGTTATGATTTCTAATTTTTTCATTATTATACCCCCCTATTATTAGTTAATTTGAAAATTTAATTCAGAAAGCTTTCTAAAAATTTTATTAAAATATTATTAATTGTTACTAATATTATATCATTTAGTATTTATCATTCAACAATTAGGCATTTTTATTGTTATTATTTTATAATATATATCGTTTTAATGTTAATTTAATAATTATAAACATTATTTTTCCTCATAAATTATTATATTAATTTTTTATTAAATTTCTTTTCATATTTTCTTAATAATTAAGATTTATTCTTTCAATGTAAAAAAGTGCAAAAAAATGCTGTATTCATAAAATACAGCACTTAAAATATCCATTTTATATTATTTTTTTAATGCAAAAATTAACACTACTATTATTAACATTACTATACTTATTGAAACTACAATCATCCAGCTTGATTTCTTTGTAGTTGCTACTGAAGATAATGGAGGATCTATCTTATCCAAAATACTAAGGTCAACCTTGTCCAAATTTTTTAAATCATTTGCCATTTCTATAGCTGAATCATATCTTTCTTCTTTACGTCTTCTTAATGATTTTTTAACCACTGCCCATAAAGAATTGCTAACATCACTGCAAATTTGCGTAAGCGGAACTAATTCAGCTGTCATATGCTGATACATTATTGAAAGAGGATTATCTCCAGAATAAGGCGGATTTCCTGCTAAAAAATTATACATTACACATCCAACAGCATAAATATCACTTTTTGCACCACCACGTTCTCCTTTTATCTGTTCTGGTGACATATATTCTGGTGTACCAACCAAATTTGAAAATCCTCTGTAGGTCACTCTTGGAGCTCCCTCCATTCCTGCAATTCCAAAATCAATAAGTTTAAGATGACCATCACTTCCAAGCAGTAAATTTTCAGGCTTAATATCCCTATGATAAACACCTTTTTCATGACAATATTGTAAAACCTCTAATAATTTTGAAACCATATCTATTGTTTCTTCTGCAGTAAATTTACCTTTTTCTTTAATTATATCTGTCAGCGGTTTTCCATCTGAATATCTAACAACTATGTAAGGAGGATTACCTTCTGAGTAAGCAAAAGCAATAGGTAAATCTGGATGATTAAGCAGACTGCCTATTGCAATCTCTCTCTTAAAACGCTCATAAACTGCAGGGTCACCCAGCTGATTAATATCTGGAAACTTAAGAACTACATTTTCTTCAGTTTTAAGATCTTTAGCCAAACATGCACTAGCAAATCCGCCCTGCCCTAAAGTTCCAATCACTTCATAATTATTATCATATATAGTACCTTTTTCAGGTATTTGCACATACAACTCCCCCTAAAAGTGTAGAATACTTTACACATTATAATTAAATAGCATCATTTCCTTTTTCGCCAGTACGAATTCTAATTGCATTACCTATTGGATAAGTAAATATTTTTCCATCACCTATTTCACCTGTTCTTGCAACCTTTATAATAGTCTCTAAAACTTCATCGACTATTTCATCCTTAACTACCATTTCAACTTTAGTTTTAGGTAAAAGTGTTATATTTAATTCTGTATTCCAATTTTCTAAATCATCTGGATCTATATGACCTTTCTGCAATCCACATCCAATTGCTTCGGTTACTGTCATACCATGTACTCCAATGTTTCCAAGAGCATTCTTTATCTCTAATATTTTACTAGGACGTAATATACATTCTATCTTTGTCATTAATAAGCACCACCTTTTATACTAATATACCAAAAAATAATCATTGTGTCGATACCATTAAGGTTATTTCATCCTCATTATATATTCTTATCATACATTATTTACGACTACAGTCATTATAGTCATGTTATCATAACCACCGCGATTATTCATTTCAGAAATCATACTTTTTAATCCTTCCTCTGAAGTATCTTTTTCAATAAAGCTCTTTAATTCCTCTTCTGTTTGATGTTCTAGTATTCCATCAGTAATTAGACAAAAAAGATCACCTGGCACAACCTTACCTGAATAAAAGTCAGCCATCATAATAGGCTGATCTCCTATAGCTTTAAGGAGAACATTCTTATTTGGATGAACTCTAGCCTGCTCCTGTGAAATGAGTCCAAGCCTTACTAATTTTCCCACAAGACTATGATCCTTAGTTAACTGAACCATTTTATTCTTTCTAATTAAAAATATTTTAGAATCTCCAACATGAGAAATAAAAAATTTATCGTTTCTTATAAGAAGAGCACTTAATGTGCATTTCATATTTTGCAGTGAAGGATTAGTTCCACAGGCAAGATCATAAATATGCACTGCAGTATGCTGATAAGCATTTCTTAAGCGATCAGGAATACGCTCTGAATACATTCCAAAGTAGAATTCCTGAAGCAGCACATTTACTGCTTCAGCACTTGCAACCTCACCTGCTGCACTTCCTCCAACTCCATCAGAAATTACAAAAAGGCTTCCATATTTTTCTCTCATATTAATGTCTGTAGGAATAAAGCTTCCAAAAGAATCTTCATTATTAGAACGAATTTTTCCTGGATCAGTGCAGCCTTGTACTTTAATAGGTTCTGAATTTATATCTCCATTTGATTTTAAAGTTGACTTATTCAAATATATCACTCCCATGTATCTATAAAGAGATATTTTTAGTATCTCTTTATAAAATACTTTTATATTCTACACTTAACCTTTTACTATTATAGATTTATTTTGTTTTTTACTATTTAATACCAAATAGAATATTCCAATAAACAACCAAGCAATTGTAGCTAAAATTGCAGCTATCGCAGCAGTTTTGGTTGAACCTCCGCCTAAAATACCTAAATATAATACTGCAGCAAGCATACCAATATTTGCTAAGAATCCTAACATTGGAACAATAATATGAGTAATAGGATTTCTCTTTTTGCTTCGTTTAAATGCTACTAATGAAATTATATTTGTCATTCCATATAGTGTGAATGTACCAATATTTGATACCAGTGTAACTGCTGTAAGATTAGTAACATTGATTGCACCAATTGCTCCTATTAATGCTGAAACAATAGTAATTATTAAAACTGCTGTGTGAGGTGTTGCATATTTAGGATCTAATGTACCAAGAACTGATGGAACTTCTTTATCCTTTGCCATTGCATAAGTTATTCTAACTCCAGTATTCATACATGCAAGCGTACTTCCAAAAACAGCTATAGCAACTGAAACAGCAACTATTATCATTAATACAAATCCATTACCACCAAGAAGTGTATCTCCTAAAGTTCTAACCATGTCTCCTATTGGAGCTGTTGAAGATGCAGCAGCAGCAAGACCAACTTTATCACCAACTTTATAGCTTGTATTAAGCCATAAATTAGCTGCACCATACTCAAATAAATAAAATACAATACCTTGAATTACTAAAGATAATATTACACCTCGACTTACATGCTTAGGAGACTTTGCTTCTCCAGATAAAGCTGTAGCAGATTCAAATCCAACTAAAAGCAGTATAGAAATAGTTGCTTGAAACATAACATTTGATAAACTATGAGGCATAACTACTGATGAAAAACTCTTATGAACAAACTCAACATGCTGAGGGTTAGTATATCTATATATTATAGCAAGTATTGATACAAATACAAGTGTTACTATTTGAATAACATTAATTACTATACTTGAAAGGGTTGAACCATTTATACCTCTATTTGCTACAAAACCTGTAACTCCAGCAAAAACTACTGCTATTAATATTTGTCCTATAACAGGAACAGTTATACCAAATTGACCAAAAATATAAGTTATCAGTGTAGCCATCATAGCTACCATTACTCCTGGATATACCCAATAATAAATGTGTGAAAACCAGCCAACTATATACTTTGCAAATCTAGAAAACCATGATAATTTTGAAGTTTCATTCATAAATGCGTGCTCTGCAAAATAATAAGAACTTCCTGAACCTGCTTCAGGATAAACTTCAGATAATTTTGAATACGATATAGCTGTTAAAAATGCAATTACTAATGAAACAATTAATCCAAAGAACATATCCATTCCTGTTGTCCCACCTGATGTATTAACCTGAGATGCTTGCATTTGAAATGTTAACCATAAAAATGCTCCTGGTGCAATGAGTGCCATAGCATTCATCGTTACTCCTGTGAGTCCTAAAGTTTTTTTAATTTCTGTTTTTTCTGACATTTTAATTTTCCCCCTTGCAAATAAACTTTTTCAGTTTATTTAATTAGTTATTTTAAAATTAAAAGCTTTTATATTATGAAATAAATATTTTATTTTTTAATAATTACAATTTAAATCTTTTTTATACAAAGTCATAATATGTAAACTTTTAATTTACAAATATTATTCTATCATTTATTATTTTATTTTCAATAAAATAATGTTATCTTTACGAATCTAATATTATTTTATTGATTTTATTGATATTTTAAAATAATGCATTTATATGTAAACGTTTTGATTACACTTTTTAAATTTAGAATAAATATACTTTCATTATTAAAATATTTATAAGGCAGAATATTTCAATATTATCAATCGAAATATTATTAATAAAAAAAACCTTAAGATTAATTTAATAATCTTAAGATTTTTTTAACGATTTATTTTAAATTAAATAAATTTTTTACAAATTTCATTGCATAGTCCTTTTTATCTGAACTGTTTATAATCCCAAGCACTTTATCTTGAGTATCATATCCAGTTGCTTTTAACATTGCATTATCACTAACATCAATTCCATAATGATAATCAACATTATCACCATTTTCTTTTCCATCAATGTATTTAAGATTTAAACTGCTTAAATCTCCAAAGCCTGTACTTTCATCAATTCTTTCAAACATACTATTTTTTATATAATTTTTAAACATATTTTTATCTATTACTAGTACATCTAAATCCTGTGCTGATGCAGTAGCCACTATTTTACTTAAAACTGCAGTATCTCTTTGCATGTTATTACTGTTCTGACTATCAAATTCTAAAAAATAAATATTAACTGTCTGTTTTTTATTTTTTACTAATTGTGATGTAAATTGATCTTGCAATTTTATTCTTTGTACATCGTAAATACTTGTACCTACTAAATCAACTGACAATACTGACTCTTTTCTTGATGCAAAAGAACCTATAATTACTACCAGTATAATTACAATAAATATTGCAATATAAGTATGATATTTATAATAGTACCAAAAGTTTTCCCATTTTTTCTTTTTTTCATCATTCATTTTATTTTCTCCTTACTTTATATTATGTTATACTATCCTCGGTTACAAAAATATTAATATTACAGCAATAATATATATCATATACAAAAACTCATGTTTCTTCAACTTTAATTCATTAGAATTAATACTTTATTAAAATTTATGTTATAATATATTTATTAACCGCATTTAGGAGAAAACTATGGAAACAAAATATGCTAAAATTATTGTACAAGGTTCACCTATTTCAAAATCTAATTTTAAATTATTCAATTTTAATGGCAGAGCAATATTACCTTATAACTCTGGTAAATACCATGATAGATATGCTCTATATGAACAGGAAATTGCTTACTTTGCAAAATCCCAAAATCCCAACACATTATTGAACGAAGCTTTAATAGCTGTGTTAAAAGTATATTATAAAAGCAAAAAACGCCATCCTGATACCAACAATATAACAAAAAGTATTTTTGACGGTATAGAAAAAAGCGGTCTTATTGTTAATGACGCTCAAATTAGAAAACTAATTATTGAAGAATTTTATGATTCAATAAATCCTCGATTCGAATTGGAACTTTTTGCTGAAAGCTCCTATTACATTAACTATAGTATTAAAGAAAGAACTGAAAAAGAAGAACCTATTATATATTCCCCACCTTCTAACAGCAAAAAATCTTCTTTGATACTGAAATCTCCAAATAAAAATGTTGAAACAACTGATAATTTAAGATGTGCAATTTGTAATAAAGCCATCAAAAATGAGAATGCTGTTTCAGCTAATAATGGCAAAATTTTGTTTTGTAAAGATTGTTTTGAAAAGCTCTTTTAAAAAAGCTTTTTAATATTCTTTGCACAATAAAGCCCTTATATAGCCTCTGTCTTTTGAAGTTGACTCAACATAGAAACCTCTTGCATAATAAAATCTCATTAGCGAAAATACCTTTGATGATGTATGTAAATATAATTTTTTAACATCAGCCTCATTCATTGCAATATCTACTACACTCATCATAGCCTTACCTACGCCGCCATTTTGATAATCAATTCTTACTCCAAACCTGCTGAAATAAGCTGTTTTATCAGGCTTAACTTCAACTCTGACACTTCCTACTGGTTCTCCATCAACAAAAGCAACCAAAACTATTTTAGTTTCAATATCTTTTTTTATATCTTCAAAAGTTTCTTCAAGTGCTGGAATATTTTGTTTTATTTTTGCCATGTGTATATATTTTATAAAAGCTTCCTTAGTTATTTCCTGTATTGCTGGAATATCTTCTATAGATGCTCTTCTTATTTCAAATGCAACATCGTTCATAACTATAACCTCACTCCAATTATTTGTTTCTAAAAATATTTTCTCTATTATTTTAATGTATGTGAATAATTATACGATACATTGCATATAAATTCAATAAAATTCAACAAAAAATAGAGGTAAAAAATTTTTTTATCAATTTTAACCTCTATATGAATGAAATATTATCAAATTAATAGTCTCTTTGATCTCCTTTTAATAGATTATCAATTTCTGTACCAATTTCATGTCCTTTTACATAAGAACTCATATGATCATCAGGTATAGATTTTTTATTTATATCTTCACCTGAAAGAGCATCTATTATTCCTCGTTTTGCAGCTGGAATGTCTCCTACATGCACATTTTTAATATCATCTAATTTGAATGTATCCATATATAATTGCCTCCCTATTATATTTACTATACTATCCTTGATTGCACTTATACTATCCTTAATCACAAAATTCTAATATATTTATAAAAGGAACTTCACCTTACTGCCATTTACAAATTAACCACCCATGCTGGCCACAACACAACCACGGATGAAAATAGCAACAAGCTGTTTTCTAACTAATTGAAACTAAATGTGATGAGTTAAGTATAGTACAACTTTAGAATTAAGAATAATATATAATAGGTTTTCCAAAAATATTTTTTTTATGAGCGTTTATTCCTAATTAAATATAGATATAAAACAAAAAACATGATTAATTAAAATAATCATGTTTTTTTACTTAGTGACTAAACATATACTATCCTCAATCACAAAGTTCCAATAAATTTCTAAAAGAAGTTTCATATCGCTATCATTTACAAATTAATTTGAACTAAATGTGATTGAAGAAAGTATAGTATAAAATCGTATAAAGTTATCCCCAATTGTTACAAATAATATCACACATTACCTTAGTTACTGTTGAAATAGTGTGTACACCATATATACTATTAGGTAACTTATTACACATAATGGAATAAACAAAACATCCTTTTTCAAGCATCAATAATCCAGCATCATTTTCAGTCCCCAGCATACCACCATCTTTGTTTATCAAAACAAAGTTTTCACTGCTAGGCATATAAAAAGCAAGATTATTCCTATTCTGTGGTTTTTTCATAATATTAATCAGCATTTCACTATATTCTTTATTTAAAAATGAAGAAGTATATAGAATTTTAAAGCATTTAGCTAAATCAAAGCTGCAGCTGTAGTTGTCAATACCTTTTTCCTTAGCATCTAAATCCATCATATTTCTATTAAGATAAGTATTTGTAAGTCCCATTTGCTCAATATAATCATTAATTAAAGTAAATCCTAATAAATCGATAATTATATTGGCAGCAGTATTGTCACTTACTATAAGCATTGCATTTAACAATTCTCTTATAGTATACTCCTTCTCATCAAATTCTTTAATAATGCCACTTCCATCAGTCATATGGTTCTTTGATACAAATATTTTACTATTTAAATTTATTTTGTTTTCATAAACCTGTTTTAGCAAAACCATTCCAATAGGAACTTGGATGCAGCTGGTAGCTGGCATCCTATTTTTATCATTTAAACTATATGTATACTCACTGTTAATATCCTCAAAATAGAAACTATATTCTCCACACCTTGTTTCTAAATATTTTTTAATATCCTTCATTATATGCACCAACCTTAAAATTTAAGGATTTTAATCTCCAAATGAAATACCAATACTTCTAGCTGTTCTTACTAATTCACCATTTGGGTCAACATTTTTATTATGTCCAATAACATTTTCTAACTTTACATATGATATTTCGTTACCTTTTAAACAAACCATATTTCCAAAGTTCTCATCATGAATAAGATCTGCTGCTGCAACACCATATCTAGTTGAAAGTACTCTATCATAAGTAGAAGTATTTCCACCTCTTTGTACATGCCCAAGAACTGTAGATCTAATTTCGTGATCTTTTACTATTTTTTCAAGATCAAAAGCTAATTTATTTGCAATTCCTCCAAGTCTTATTGGATCTGGACTGTCTTCAACTATTTTGCTTACTACTACTTCACCATCTTTAGATTTTGCTCCTTCAGCAACAACAATAATGCTGAATAATTTACCTGATTTTTCTCTATCTTTTATTTTTTCAGCTATTTTATTAATATCATAAGGTATTTCAGGTAATAAAATTACGTCTGCTGAACCTGCTAAACCTGAATGAAGAGCTATCCATCCTGCATTTCTTCCCATAACTTCAAGAAGCATAACCCTATGATGTGACTCAGCTGTAGTATGTAATCTGTCAAGAGCATCTGTAGCAACTTCAATAGCTGTATTAAAACCAAAAGTAACATCAGTAGCTGCTAAATCATTATCAATAGTTTTTGGTACACCAATAACTTTTACTCCTTTTCTTGAAAAGTCTCTAGCACTTGTTAATGTACCATCTCCACCTATTACGACTAATACATCAATTCCTTCTTTTTTAAGATTCTCTACTCCAACATCAGAAACATCTTTCTTTACAATCTTACCATTCTCTTCAACTTGGTAATCAAAAAGATTATCTTTATTTGAACTGTAAAGAATAGTTCCTCCTCTATGCTCAATACCAGAAACTTTATCAAGGTCTAGAGGAATCAAATCATTATTGTATAAACCACGGTAACCAAATTTGTATCCTACTACTTCATAACCATACTTCAATATAGCTGTACGAGTTACGGCTCTAATAACTGCATTCAATCCAGGGCAGTCACCGCCACCAGTTAATAATGCTATTTTTTTAATATTACTTGCCATAATTATAAACACCTCCAAAACTTATTAATAAATTTCAAAGTAAAACTATAATTTACTATTTGAAACCACATTAATATATTATACAATATAAATCAATAAAAATAAATAAATTTCTTTATTTTTTCAATTTTATATAAATATACAATGTTAAAAATATTATTTTTACACAAAGTTAAATTGTAGCATAGTTTTCTGCATAATACTTTGTTAATTTGTTATAACAATAACTTTTGCAAATGCTAGTATTAGTAATATTGTTCCTACTAAAATTCGGTATACTCCAAATACTCTCATAGGCTTTTTCTTTAAGAAATTTATAAATTTTTCCACTACCAGCAAAGCAACTATAAAAGATACTATAAAACCCAAACCTAAAGCAATTACATATATAGGATTTAGATATGCAATTTGATGTCTATTTTTAATTAAGTCTACTCCAGATACTCCTATCATAGTAGGAATTGCTAAGAAAAATGAAAATTCTGCTGCTGCCTCATTAGAAAGTCCTGCAATCCATCCACCCATTATTGTAGATGCAGATCTAGACATTCCAGGCCATAAAGATAAACATTGAAAAAGTCCAATTAAAACAGATTTTCTTCCATTAACATTATTCATATCATTAATACTATTTCTATTTCGATATTTATTTTCTATAGCAATTAATAGTATACCTCCAGCTACCATTGCTACAGCAACAGGCAGTGCTTTAAATAAATAGTCATCTATCTTATTTTTTAATAAGAATCCAAAAATACCAGTTGGTATACATGCTAAAACTATATTAAACCAAAGCTTAAATCCCCACTGTCTAGGCTTTAAATTCTTTAATGATTTTTCAATTTTATCCCAGTATAATACTACTATAGCAAGAATTGCACCCAGCTGAATAACTACTTCAAATAATTTTACAAACCAGTCAGAACTGCCTGATAAGTCATGAAATCCAATAAAATGTCCTACTATTATTAAATGTCCTGTAGATGAAATAGGTAAAAATTCTGTTACTCCTTCTACAATACCCATTATAACAGCTTTAAGTAAGAATATAAAATTAGTCATAAATTATAAACCATCCCCTTTAACAAAATATATAGTTATAAATAATAATAGTTTTATACTATAATACTATTATTCATATGCTCAACAAAACATGTTTTAATTAATACTTACTTAATAAAATAATACAAAATCTGGTACCTGTAATGTTTCTCCACTCCCACTATTATATTTTTGATAGAAATCTTTTGCTTTATTATAATTTGCAATTATTATGTCTTTATTATCCTTTTCTGCTGTTGGTTTCAGTCCTTCATAAGCTTTTTGAAAATTATAATATCCCCTTTGAAAATCTTCTTCAACAGTAAAATAATAACAACCTGCATTATTAAGTGTAAGTACATCTGATTCATCAGCATGATATGCATACCTAATCTCTACAATTCCATTCTTAACATCACCATTTGTCATATATATAGTTCCTAAAGTTCTATGATACTTTCCTACAGAATCTGCTAGTTTTATACAATCTTTTAATGTATCTATAGCATTTGTAACATCATTATTTGTAAGATATATTTCAGCAATATTATATAATATCTCAGGATCATCAGGTTTTACAATATGTGCCATTTTAAAATATTCCATAGCCATCTTTGTATTTTTATCTGTATTATAATAGAAATTAGCTATATTTAACATTATATTATAGTTGTACGGTTCCTTTAATAGTGCAGTTCTAAAATATGGTTCACCAGCATCTGCCTTTCCTTCTGCTTGGAGTATTTGCGGCATAAGTAAACCATAATTATCCGGATAATCCTTATTTGCAAGTATAGATTTTTTGCAATACTCTTCTGCTTCAGTATAATCCTTTTTATTTAAATAAAGCCATCCTGCAGTATGTAAGGCAGAAAAGCTGCCTTTATTTTCATTTATAACACTATTTATTAATGTATTTGATTTTTCAACTTGATTAGTATTCTGTAAAATAGAAGCTTCAATTAATTTAACTTCTACTTTTCCTGTATCCTGGTTTTTAATTGAATTCAAAATACTGTCTGCCTGCCCTGCTGTAGCTTCTGTCAGGGAGTATATTTTAGCAAGCCACATTTTATATGCAATGTCATTAGGGTTTTTTTGAGACAGCTGAGTAATATCCTGCAATAAATCATCTCTATTACAAATAGCAATTTGCGAAAGTACATCATATATTTTATATTCATCTTTATTAATAAG
This sequence comes from Bacillota bacterium, assembly GCA_030705885.1. Lineage (GTDB taxonomy): Bacteria > Bacillota > Clostridia > Clostridiales > Clostridiaceae > JAUZPN01. The sequence goes on from JAUZPN010000014.1 coordinate 29,077, forward strand.
CCATGCAGTTTTTAGTTCAGAATATCCCTCATTTTTATCCCCTAAAAGCATTAACATTCTTGCATATTCTGCTGTATCATAAGCAGATTTTTTATTAAGTGGATACATTTCAAGCATATTTTTTGCTTTATTCTTTTGATTATCAGACATATAAACAGTAAACATAGTTTTTATTAATGATTTATTTTTTGAGGCAATTTGCAGTGAAGCCTCACCATCTTTAAGAGCTTCCTTATCGTCCTTATTCATAAATTCTGTAAATACAACATAATTTAGAAGTTCACCATCTTTACTTTTTTTCTCTTTAACTTTTTCTATATATTTTTTTGAATCATCTAAATTACCCCTTACAGAATAAACCTCTGCAATCTTCATATCCCACCAAGGAGATAGTTTATCATTCTTTGAAATTTTTATATATTCATTAATAGCTTCATCATACTTACCATCATAAAAATACTCTTCTGCTTTATTTGTAGTTATACTTACTTTTTTACTTTCATTAATATTTATAATGTTCATACATATATAAACCGATACTCCAATCCCAATAACAGAAAAAAATATATTTACAGTAGTTTTATATACTTTTTCATTTAATATTCTTTTCTTTAATGGAATTTTCTCACCAATTTTCTTATTTTTTATTATTGTACTTTCATTTCTCCTTTCTAACTTTTTTTCATTAACTATTTTTTTTCTACTAATTAAGTTATGCACATTATTAATTATGCCAAGAAAAAAAAATTTTATTTTTCTAAATAATATATTTAAATTATTCACATTTTCACCCCAAATTATAATCATCTATACTTTCCACAGTCACATTTAGCTCCAATTAATTTATAAATAATTAAATGAGGTGAAGATTCTTTTAGAAATTTAGTGGAACTTTGTGACCGAAGATAGTATATATACATAATAAAATTCTCATTATTTTAACTCATGTTAACATCTTAACAAAAAACAGTTTAAAAATCTACAAAATAAGCAAAAACTTTTGATACAAGAAATTTATTCACACGTCCAATAAGTCTAAGTATACTCTCCTTGTCACATTTAGCTCCAATTAATTTATAAATAATAGTGAGGTGAAGATTCTTTTAGAACCTTGTGACAGAAGGTAGTATAAAATTTCTTAACTTCTATTTATTCTAATTTATAATATATATATAATTAGTAAACTATTTATTAAAGGAGATTCAAATGGATAA
>JAUZPN010000140.1 GCA_030705885.1 Bacillota bacterium
AAAATTATTCTTTACAAACAAATGAAATTATGTTAGAATGGCATTTGTAGACCGCACAGGCAGGGTTTTGTTAAACACTTAAATGTGTACCCGTATAGGTATTTTAATACCTATGTTATGGCGAGACTGGATTGAGGAGGTGTTTTTATGTACGCAGTTGTTGTAACTGGAGGAAAGCAGTATAAAGTTCAAGAAGGAGACGTTATATACGTTGAAAAATTGGATGCAGAAGTTGATTCTACTGTAGAATTAGCTAATGTTCTTGCTGTTGGTAAAGAAGATGGATTAGTTGTTGGAAAACCAGTAGTTGAAGGCGCTAATGTAGTAGGTAAGGTTTTAGCACAAGGTAAAGCTAAGAAAGTTATAGTTTTTAAGTATAAAAGAAAGAAAGACTATAGAAGAAAACAAGGACATAGGCAACCATTCACAAAGATACAAATTGAAAAGATTAATGCATAAGTTTTTATTTAATTATTTGTGAGGTTTATTATGACGAGTGTAGTTTTTAAAAAGGTTAATGATAAAATTTATGGATTTAGCATTACAGGGCATTCGGGTTATGATGAGAAGGATTATGATATTGTATGCAGTGCAATTTCTGTTATTTCTCAAACTATTGTAATAGGTATAACTGATGTCTTAAAGATAAATGCTAAATATAAAATAAAAGATGGTTTTTTGCAGCTTGATTTAAAGAATCATTCGGATGAAGAGATTGATAAGTGTCAGGTGCTTTTGGAAACTATGTTAGCTGGATTGAAAAGTACAGAAATATGTTATAGTCAATTTTTAAAAGTTGATATAGAGGAGGTGCAGGTATAATGTTAGTTATGAACCTTCAGCTGTTTGCTCATAAAAAAGGAGTAGGTAGCTCAAGAAACGGTAGAGATAGTGAGTCTAAGAGACTTGGTGTAAAATGCGGAGATGGACAATTTGTTCTTGCTGGTAACATTTTAGTTAGACAGAGAGGAACAAAGATTCACCCAGGAAACAATGTGGGTATTGGCAGTGATGATACACTTTTTGCAAAACTGGATGGAGTTGTAAAATATGAAAGAGTAGGCAAGGATAAGAAAAAAGCAAGTGTTTATCCTGTTGATCTTGAAGTTGCAGTTACTGAAGAAGCTTAATGCATAGCACCCATTTTGGGTGCTTTTTATATATAGATAAAAAATATTTTTAAGGATATAATATAAGTGTTGAAAATATACTATCCTCAATCACAAAGTTCCACTAAATTTCTAAAAGAAGCTTCTCTCCGCTATCATTTATAAATTAAGTGGAACTAAATGCGATGAGGAGAGTATACCAGCTGGTTAGCTGAAAATATATTAATAATAAAATTAATTAAAGGTGGATAAATATATGTTTATTGATACAGCTAGAATATTTATAAAATCAGGAGATGGAGGAAATGGCTCTGTTTCTTTCAGAAGAGAAAAATATATACCTCTTGGCGGACCAGATGGAGGAGATGGAGGAAGCGGAGGCAGTGTAATACTTCAAGTAGATATTAATATGACAACACTGCTGGATTTTACTTATAAGAGAAAGTATGCAGCAGAAAAAGGAGTAGATGGTTCAGGCTCCAAATGCTATGGCAGGAATGGAGAGGATTTGTATATTAAAGTTCCGCTTGGAACAATTATTAGAGATGCAGATAGTAATAAAATAATGGCAGATCTTTCACAGCCTGGAGAAACCTATGTTGTTGCAAAAGGTGGAAAGGGTGGAAAGGGCAATGCTAAATTTGCTACATCTACAAGGCAGGCTCCTAATTTTGCGGAACCAGGTATGCCGGGAGAAGAAAGATATATAACACTTGAGTTAAAGCTGTTAGCAGATGTTGGACTTATAGGATTTCCTAACGTTGGAAAATCAACACTTTTATCTATAGTATCAAAAGCAAGACCTAAAATTGCAAATTATCATTTTACTACTTTAAAGCCTAATTTAGGTGTTGTCAGTTTACATGGTATACAGAGCTTTGTAATGGCAGATATTCCAGGAATTATTGAAGGGGCAGCAGAGGGTGTAGGACTTGGATTAGAATTCTTAAGACATATTGAACGAACAAGATTATTAATTCATGTAGTTGATATATCAGGAATTGAGGGAAGAGATCCTGTTGAGGACTTTATTAAGATAAATGAAGAATTAAAAAAATATAGCATAAAGCTTTGGGATAGACCTCAAATTATTGCTGCAAATAAAAGTGATATGTTATTTGATGAGAGTGTATTCGAAAATTTTAAAAATAAATTATCAGAATTAGGCTATAATAATATTTTTAAAATATCTGCTGCAACAAAAAATGGAGTAGATGAATTGGTTAAGGAAGCAGCAAGGATGCTGACAGAAATACCTGTTACGAAGCTTGAATTTCATGCTGATGAAATGTTCGTTCCTGAGGATAAAAAGTTCACATATACCATTAGAAAAGAAGATAATGTGTATATTATAGAGGGAAGCTTTGTAGAAAGACTTCTTAACAGTGTAAATGTAAATGATTCTGAATCTCTTAAGTATTTTCATAAGGTTTTGAGAAACAAAGGAGTTTTAGATGAACTAATAGAAATGGGTATTCAAGATGGAGATCTTGTTCGCCTTAATAATTTTGAATTTGAATTTTTATTTTAAAGGAGAATTATATTAATTATGATAACTAGTAAACAAAGAAGTTATTTAAGAGGCTTAGCTAATAATATTGAACCTATTTTTCAGCTTGGCAAGGATGGCATTAGTGATAGTTTTTTAAAACAGGTTTCTGATGCATTAGAAGCAAGAGAATTAATAAAAATTAGTGTTTTACAGAATTCAGCGTATTCTGCAAGAGAAGCTTCTGATAATATATGCAGCAGTATTGGGTGTGAAGGAGTTCAGGCTATAGGAAGTAAATTTGTTCTTTATAAAGAATCTATTAAGAAACCTAAGATAGAACTTCCATAAATATGATAAGGAAATATTTCCTTATCATATTTTAGAACAAAATGAAACAGGGGAGATATGAATGACTAAAAAAGCTATTTTTGGAGGTACATTTGATCCTATACATAATGGTCATATTAATATTGCTAAAAAAGCACTTCAGCTGTTAAAACTTGATAATGTTGTTTTCATGCCCTCAGGAAATCCGCCGCATAAAATAAAGTCTAATATAACAGATGGTAAAATAAGATATGAATTAATTAAAGCAGGAATTCAGAATGAAAAATTCTTTGAAGTAAGCAGTTATGAAATAAGTAAAGAAGGATACAGCTATACATATCAAACAATGAAATACTTCAAAGATTTGGAGCCAGATACTTTATGGTATTTTTTATTAGGAGCTGATTCGCTTATTGACATTGACAACTGGAAGAGGGTTGATAAAATTATTGAATCTTCTATTATAGTAGTTTTAAATAGACCTGGTTACAGGGTAAATGAAGTGTTAAAGGCAAAAGAAAAAGTAGAAAATACATATGGAAAAGAAGTAATATACCTTAAAACAGGTGAGGTTGATGTTTCTGCAACAAAGATAAGAAGTTTAATATCTGAAAATAAGGATGTAAGTGAATATATACCTAAAGCTGTTATTGAAAAAATAAAAGAATTTAATTTGTATAAACAATAGTATACTATCTTTGGTCACAAAGTTTTACTAAATTTCTAAAAGAAGCTGCTTTTATAAATTAAGTGAAACTAAATGTGAAAGCGAAGGTATATACAAATTATCTTTTGTGGAGAGTGGTAAAAATGTGGTCCCATAGTGAAATGAAAGAGTATCTTAAAAAAAAGCTTAAGAAGTCAAGATATGAACATAGTTTAGGAGTTTGTGAAACAGCTGTTAAATTAGCTAAAATGTATGGAGAGCAGGAAGAAAAATCATATACTGCTGGTCTTATTCATGATTGTGCAAAAAATATGACTGATGAAGAGATAATAAAAACAATTGAAGATGCAGGAGTTAAAATTGACAGCTTAAGTTTAAAAATGCCTCAGCTTCTTCATGGACTAGCAGGTTCTATAATAGCTGGTAATATAATGCAGGTTAAAGACAAAGATATATTAAATTCAATAACATATCATACTACAGGAAGAGAAAATATGAGCCTTTTAGAAAAAATAATTTATCTTGCAGATTACATAGAGCCTTCAAGAGATTTTAAAGGAGTAGAAGAGCTTAGAGAATTATCATTTAAGGATTTAGATAAAGCTCTTTTATGTGCTTATAATAACTCAATAAAATTTGTTATAGAAAAGCATGAAATTCTTCATCTTGATACAATAAAAGCAAGAAATTATCTGATTATACTTTCCTCGGACACATTTAGTTCCAATTAATTTGTGAATGATAGCGAGGTAAAGCTTCTTTTAGAAATTTATTGGAACTTTGTGACTGAGAATAGTATATTAATAAAGTACAGGAGTAAAAATGGACAGTAAACTAAATTTTATAGTTGATGAAAAAAATTGTAATGTGAAATTAAGGGATTTTCTGCGAAATACTGCAGGCTTTTCGGGACGGCTTACAAAAGGCTGTGCTCTAAGCGGGAGGATAAAAGTTAATAATAATACTGCAAAATTAAATCTTGTTTTAAAAAAAGGAGACATAGTTGAAGTTACTATTGAAAAAGAGGAAAGTCAAAATGTTGAACCAGAAAAAATGGATTTGGATATAGTATATGAAGATATAGATGTTGTAGTTGTAAATAAACCTTTTGGTATGGTAGTTCATCCAACTAGAAATCATATTACAGGAACTCTAGCTAATGGATTATTGTATTATTTTAAAGAGAAAGGTGAAAAATGCATAGTAAGATTAGTAAGCAGGCTTGACAGGGATACATCTGGCTTAATAATAATTGCTAAAAACCAGTTTTCACATATGTGTCTGGCAAGAGATATGGTTAAGGAAGAATTTGAAAAAAGCTATATTGCTGTTATACATGGAAACATGGAGGATACTGAAGGAACTATTGATTTGCCTATATTGAGACCTTCACAAGAAAGTATTAACAGGGTTGTGGATATTAATGGACAGAGAAGTATAACACATTATAAAGTTCAAGAAAAAATAGGAAATTCAGAAATTCTAAAACTTACTTTAGAAACAGGCAGAACTCACCAAATTAGAGTACATTTAAGTCATTTGGGACATCCAATTTATGGGGATACACTTTATGGTACTGAGGATGATACTAGATACATATCAAGGCAGGCACTACATGCATATAGATTGGTTTTTCCTCATCCTAGAACGGGGAAATTAATTGTTGTAGAATCAGATTTGCCTGAAGATATAAAAAATCTTATCAGTATTATAAAAGATGAAAATAATTAAATTTTATATAGATAAAGGGTTGAACTTAAATTTCAGTTCAACCCTTTTGTCACTTTTGTTTAAGAATATATGTAATAATTTATGATTATTCTAAATTATATTTTGTTCGTTTTCTATTTTTAGTTTTAATATATATTCTTCCAAGTATAAATAAGGCAACAGATAATAATATAAAACCAAAAATGAATTTAATGAAATTTAAAGATGAATGGTTAGTATTTTTGTTTATTTCAGAAGCAACCTTAACGTTTTTAACATTTTTGCTTAATTTGTAATCTGTACCGCTTACAAGCTTTAGTGGAGTGAGTTTTTCACCATTAAAAGAAAAATCTGCTGATGAAATAACATCACCTTTACTAAAAGGTGTATTTCCAATGCTGTTATTAGCTAAATTCATAGTTGGTGTATCAGTGCATCCTTTTTCCCTAACATAAAAATAATCTTCTGCTGCAAGCAGTGGTTCTGTTGTTTTAGAAAGTTTGCAGGTAGATACTACATCATCTTTTTTGTATAGTTGAACGAGATCAAAATTATCAAAGCCATAATTTAAAACTGCAGCAGCATCAATATAATGCTGGTAATATCCATTAGCTTTATTTGCACTATGAAGAAGAATTAAAATTAATTCTTGATTTCCTCGTTTTGCTGTTGCTACATATGAGTGAAGAGAATCTACAGTATAACCATTTTTACCTATTTGAGCACCATCATAATAAAATTTAGAATCTTTACATATCATTTTATTTTCATTGTATAACTCAATACCATTTGGATGCTGTGTTGTGGCTTCAGTTTTATATGATAATGTAGTAGCAATTGTTATGAAATCTTGATTTTTAGAAAGTTCTTTTAAAATTAAAGCCATATCAAGTGCTGAAGATTTATGATTAGGGTTGTATAAACCGCTTGGATTAACGAAGTTTGTATTAGCAGCACCAAGTTCCTTCGCTTTTTCGTTCATCATTACAGAAAACCCATCTAAAGATCCTCCGACATGTTCAGCTAAAGCTTCTGCACAGTCATTGCCTGACAGTAAAATTAAACCATACAGCAAATCCTTTACAGTTAATTTTTCACCTTCCATTATACCTATTCTATTACCATCAACCCTAGGAGGATTATATCCTACAGTTACAACATCTGTTAATTTGCATTTTTCAAGAGTAAGTAAAGCTGTTAAAATTTTTGTAGTTGAAGCAGGAGGATATGCAGTATTAATATTTTTTGAGTATAAAATCTTTCCCGTAGCTGCATCCATAAGAATAGCACCATCTGCTTCCACTCTAGGCGGTGAAGTTTTAGCATATACACATATATTAAATGTTGAAATTAAAAAGAGAAAAGTGGTTATTAATATAATAAATTTTTTCATTGTTCCCTCCAAAAATGGAAATTTAAAAATTTTTCAATTCATTTTTTATTATAACAAAAAAAATTACTTAATGACAGTTTTTTTTGAAAATTGTCTATAATTTATGTTAAGAAGCTCAATTTTAAAGAAAGAAAGGTGAATTAAAATTAATAAAATAACTAAAAAGAAGTTGATTGGGTCTGCAGCTATTTTAATCATTTTTTTATTATTTTTAACTGTTGGATATATTTTATCAAAACCAAAAGCACAAATAAATGATAAAGATGTTTTCGCAGACAGCAGTAATGTAGTTGATGGCGATGATAATAAAGCAGCTGATAAAAAAGATTCAGTAAACAGTAATATAAGCAGTATAAAAGTCGAGGTAAAAGGTCAGGTTAAGAATCCAGGCGTTTATGAATTAACTAATGGAAGCAGGATAGAAGATTTAATTATAAAAGCTGGAGGATTTATGCCAGATGCAGATATAGACAGTATAGTGCAGGTTAAAAAACTAAAAGATGAAGACTGTATAGTGGTGAAGAAAAAAGGTGAAGCAGGCAGTGGTAATAGCTTAGCATCAGCTGCTTCATCAAGTATAAGCAGTGATGGAAAGGTAGATATTAACACAGCAACTAAAGAGGAATTAGATAAAGTATCTGGTATAGG